>JAYVHC010000645.1:0-3818 GCA_043771575.1 Planctomycetia bacterium | reverse complement strand
CTTGTCGCTCGATACTCCACCAGCGGTCATGATGATGTGCACATGGGCATGAAGATTCATCTTCTGTCCCCAGGTATGCAAGATCAAAACCATCCCTGGCGCGCAATCGAACTGCTTCTCGCAAATACTGCTCAACAACTGAGTCGCAGTGCGGCACAAGACCTGGTACATCAACTTGGCATTGACATAGATGATCGGATTGAGCGTATGCGGCAGTGTGAAGACGACGTGAAAATATTCGCAGTCGAGACTCCAGTCGATCATACTTTCGCGCCATTCTTCCCGTCGCTCGTATCCGCATGTTGGACAGTGGCGGTTGGCGCAGTGATCCAAGCCAATCAGGCGGCGATCACAACTTTGGCAGTTGTAGAGATGGCTGCCCATGAACCCAGTGCGACACGAGGTGAGTGCATTCATCACGGTGTCAATGACCGCTAGCCGTTCGTCGTTGAAACCTTGCTGATCGAGCTTAGCGTGCCAACGATCCTGCCTCAGGATGTCGGTGACTTTGAAGCGGTCGGGTTTGGGTTGAGATAAAACGGTGAACTCGATGGAAAGAGAGCGGCCATGCTCAACCGTTACAACTCGGCTGTCACGTAGCAGAAACATCCTTGATTGGTAAAGCGTACCACGATCTTGGGTTGACGAGCTTGCGGACGCGGCATTCCTGTAGGTATGGCCGAAGTAGCTTACGGATTCGCGCTCTCCTGCTCCTGTGAGCCATCGGCGCTAGCCGTGGGTCTCGGAGTTTCGAGCGTGCATGGATTTGGCTCGTCCCAATGCGGATGCTCTTTGAATTGAACTGCATGAACCTATTGCCAGTAGCCAGACTGTTAACGATGAACAATCACGACTTCGAGACCCGTGGCTAGCGCCATCGGCTGACTAAATCAGCAGGCCGCTAACCGGCTCATTAAACCAATTCAACAACTGTTGATGTACATGCGATTCGAAACCCTTCGAAGGTAATTAGAAATGACTATGAACAACGACTTTCTTCAAAACATGCTGGCACATCCGCTCAAGGCGACGGTTGCATACTATGCAACTTGCCTTGTGGCATGCGCCAAAGCGGTTGCCTATTTGGCTCGCAACTGCCTTGCGTCCGATGCCGCCTTGCAAGTTGGTTTCGCAGATCGAACATTGGGAACTCACCTGCCAAGCAACATGGTCAAAACAGGAAAGGAGATTCGCTCGAAGCTCGAATCGGTTGGTGTCTATCGACCCAATGGCCGTGAACATTTCAGAGGCTTTGTGACTGTTCCGCTGACCAACATAAATGGCGATGTAACTGGAATCTACGGTAGACGCATTGAAAGCAGCGGAAACGGACCTACCGAACTAGCCATCGGTGCCGGGATTTTTAACGGCCAAGCCCTTCGATCGTTCGAAGAGATCATCGTTACCGACAATGTGCTCGACGCTTGGACATTCTATTCAGCCGGGCATACCAATGTCGTCTATGGTGCGACGGATGTTGCTGATTTGAAGCATGTAAAGCGGGTGCTGTTAACTTCAGACACGATTGATTGCGAAGCCTTCGGTGGCTGCGAAATCTATCGTGTCAAATTCCCAGTCGGACAATCAGCTCATGCGTATCTGTTAGCTCAACGCGATAGTCAAGCTGATCCGCTCGGAGCGGTTATTCGTGCGGCGGGTTGGGAAAGTGGCGTAAGCTTCCAGCTTGCGTTTGCACAACCAATTGCACCGAAGGACGTCGATATTCAGACAGCGGTTACAATCGAGAAAGTCGCAAAGGCAGAGTTGTCATGTGAAGAGGAATCACAGGCTAGAAGCCTATGCTACGCTTCACCGGTCCCGATCAAGCTCGATGATCTGCAAGTAACCGTCACTGTCGATGAAATCACGATCACGACGGAATGGCGGCGGTACCGCATACGCGGCTTGGAACGCAACACGCTGCTGGGCGTGATGAAGATTAACATCTTGGTCTACAACGAACGCACCGATCGGTTCCATGTCGACTGCTTCGACTTGTACCATTCCAGGTTGCGGCGGATGTTTACGATGGAAGCCGCCGATGAAATTGGAGCTGATGAATCGCAACTGCGAAGCGATTTAGGCCGGGTGCTATTGAAACTCGAACAATTGCAAACCGAACAAAAGCAACTTAGTAAAAAATCTAACGCTGGCCATAAAGAACTATCCGACGACGAGCGCCGTGAAGCCCTCGAGTTCTTGCAGGCCGACAACTTATTGGCCCTCATCCTCGACGACTTCGAGGCGTGTGGCATTGTAGGCGAGCGAACTGCAAAGCTGACCGGATACTTGGCCGCCACAAGTCGCTTACTTGCAAAACCGCTGGGGCTAATTCTGCAGTCGACCAGTGCGGCTGGCAAGTCGACCTTGGCCGAGGCCGTTCTGCGGTTCATGCCCGAGGAATCGCGATTCGCTTGTTCGGCAATGACCAGTCAAAGCCTTTATTATCTTGGTCGCGAAGATCTCAAACACAAGATTCTTTCGATCTCCGAACAAGAGGGCGTGCGCGATGCAAGTTATCAACTTAAACTCCTTCAAAGTGAAGGGCACTTATCACTGATCGCTACCGGCAAAGAATCGGGAACAGGGCGAACGAATACCGAACGCTATGAAGTCGAAGGACCGGTCGCTCTTGTGATGACAACCACTTCGCAAAGCATTGATCCTGAGCTGCTCAATCGATGCTTGGTGGTCGCCATTGATGAAAGCGTGGCTCAGACGGTTGCGATTCAATCACGCCAACGGTTTAATGAGACGCTGGAAGGTCACCTTCATCAAATGCTGAGTCCTGCGATCGTTGGGCGGCATCGCAATGCCCAGCGACTGTTGCGAGCCTTGCCGGTTTTTAACCCGTACGCCAGCCAGTTGTCATTCGTCGGGTGGCAAACGCGCCACCGCCGCGATCAAGGCAAATACCTTTCATTGATCAAAGCCATTACGCTGCTTCATCAACATCAACGTGAAGTGCATCAGATTAATGAGCTTGGTAAAGTTACTGAGTATCTGCAAGTGACACGGCAAGATATCGCTGCGGCCAACCAGATTGCGGATTGGGCCTTGGGTCGCAGCATTGATGAATTGGCCGAGCCATCGCGTAGGTTATTGATCGCGTTGTATGATTGGACACGGACTGAGGCTCAGGCAAATCAGATTCCCATTGGTGACGTGCGTTTCACTCGACGCGCGGTTCGCGAATCGCTCAGTTGGGGTTCGTCGCAGTTGGCTTATCATCTTGAGCGTTTGGTGCGTGAAGAGTACGTTGTTCGTACTGGCGGATCGATCGGCAAACTCTGCCAATACAAACTCGTTTATGACGGTCGTGGCCGCGAGGGCCAACCACACTTATTGCAATTGACGGACCCCGCTACGCTGGTGGAACCAGGTGAATCTGCACCTACGACGACAGACCTCTCGGCTTAAACCGCCAACCTCTCGGTACCTATCGGGCACCTCTCGGGTCGTGCTAATTCTCGTAAGTCGCGGTGGTGTAGAGGTTTAGCTACTAACCTCTCGGATTCAGCAACTTCATGCCACCCCAGCACGCAAAAAGCGTCGTCGTACATACATAGATGCATGTCATAAGCGCAGTCCACTTCGCACCAGTGCTAATCACGTCCAGCTTAAGGGATCGATCAGCCGGAAAGCGCTAACTTCCGGTTGCCTCTATCTCAATCCATGAACCGACGCCGGCCTGCTCGTTCTAGCCGCTACTCCCCTTCGCCCCCTTCGCCCAACGCCGTTAAGTAAAATTTTCAAGGAAAACTGAATTGATCTAGCGTTAGACAGCATAAAAAAATACCCAGACTCCTGCAAACAAT
>JAYVHC010000644.1:0-6828 GCA_043771575.1 Planctomycetia bacterium | reverse complement strand
AGCGAATTGACATCGACGCGATAACGCAGCGACTCAATTTGTCCAGGTATGGTCTGGTTCGCGTGCTTAAAAAGATAAGCCTTACCTGGCACCATGGCTTCGGCGCTCATCCAAACCAACATGGCATCAAAGTCATTGGTAACTTTGGGCACGTTGCCGGGACGCACGATCATGTCGCCACGGCTGCAATCGACTTCATCAGCCAGGGTCAAGGTCACCGACTGCGGCGTGAAGGCTTCTTCGATCTCGCCATCGAAGGTCACGATACTCTTTACTTTGGTCATGCGCCGAGACGGCAAGACCATGATCTCATCGCCCTTGCGAATGATGCCTGAGGCGAGCGTGCCGCAGAAACCCCGGAAGTCCAAGTTCGGACGGTTGACGTATTGAACTGGGAAACGGAAATCCTCAAGGTTGCGATCGGACCCAATGTAAACGGATTCCAAGAAATTCATCAGCGTGCTGCCGCGATACCAGGGCATGCTTGGGCTCGAGTCGACCACGTTATCGCCATTGAGTGCCGAGATGGGAATAAAGTGCAAATCAGGCAGATCCAGCCGCGCGGCAAAATCGCGATACGATTGACAGATCTCGTCAAAGCGATCTTGGCTAAAGTCAACCAAGTCCATCTTGTTGACCGTGACCACCACGTGGCGAATGCCGAGCAGCGAAACGATGAAGCTGTGTCGTTTCGTTTGGGTGAGCACGCCGTAGCGCGCGTCGATCAAAATGACGGCTAAGTCCGCCGTGGAAGCACCGGTAGCCATGTTGCGAGTGTATTGCTCGTGCCCCGGTGTATCGGCGATGATGAATTTGCGTTTGGCGGTTGAGAAATAACGATACGCTACGTCGATCGTGATCCCCTGCTCGCGCTCGGCTTTCAAGCCGTCGGTGACCAAGGCGGGATCAAATTTGCCGCCGGTGGTACCATGCGTGATCGATTCGCTTTCGAGCTGTGCGAGCTGATCTTCGTACAGCATTTTGGAATCGTAAAGCAAACGACCGATGAGCGTGCTCTTGCCGTCGTCCACGCTACCGCAAGTGATGAAACGCAGTAGCTCTTTACGCTCGTGCAATGCCAAATAGGCTTCGATATCGGTGGCAATCAGATCGCTTTTGTGACTCATGTTTTCTTACTATAAACGTTGAATTTTCAAAAATCAGCCGGAAGTCGTTAGAGTCTGCCAGTTAAGGTTAGGTTATCCCAGCCGGAAGGCGTTGGCCTCCGGTTGAGATGTAACCGGAGGCTAACGCCTTCCGGCTGATGTGACACCTGTTAATCGATGTCTCACAATACCAATGCCTAAAACCGCTAGAAGTAACCTTGCTTCTTCTTCTCTTCCATCCCCCCACCGCCAGCGTCTTTGTCGATCAAGCGACCTTGGCGTTCGCTGGTCGTAGCCAGCAGCATCTCTTGAATGATTTGTGGCAAAGTCGTGGCTTCGGATTCGACAGCGCCAGTAAGCGGATAGCAACCCAGCGTGCGGAAGCGGACACGTTTGGTGATCAATTTTTCACCGGGATTCAAAGTCAGGCGATCGTCGTCTTTCATGATCAGCGTGCCGCCGCGTTCGACGACCGGTCGATCCGCGGCGAAGTACAATGGCACGATCGGAATCTTTTCCAAGTGGATGTACTGCCACACATCCAGCTCCGTCCAGTTGCTAAGCGGGAACACGCGGATGCTTTCTCCCGGGTTCACTTTAGTGTTATAGAGGCTCCACAATTCGGGTCGTTGATTCTTGGGATCCCAACGATGAAATTTGTCGCGGAACGAAAAGACGCGCTCTTTAGCCCGCGACTTTTCTTCGTCGCGACGGGCACCACCAAATGCCGCATCGAAGCCGTATTTATTGAGGGCTTGCTTCAGCGAGTCGGTCTTCATGACTTCAGTGTGTTTTTCACTGTTAGCAGCCGGATCGAGCCCGAGTTTTCTACCCTCTTCGTTGATATGCACGATCAGATCGAGTCCCAGCTCCTTTCGTGCATATTTTTCACGAAAGTCGATCATCTCGCGAAACTTCCAAGTCGTATCGATATGCATGAACGGGAACGGCGGCTTATCGGGATAGAAGGCTTTGAGCGCCAAGTGCGTCATGACTGACGAGTCCTTGCCGATCGAGTACAGCATGACGGGCTTTTTGAATTCGGCAGCGACTTCGCGAATAATGTGGATGCTTTCGGCTTCCAATAGTTTTAGATGCGTTAGCGAATATGCAGACATAGAAATTGAGTTCGTTGAGGTTCGGATTGTGTGATTTACGTTCTGGGTCTTCGGATTTGCAATACTACGGATTCTGATTCCGTGCCCGGCATAGTGTAAGAAGCCAATTTACGAAGTTCGATACCGTTCAGCAGGCCACGGTGCCGGGCCTCACCTCGCTCTTCGACCCAACGCGGACCCTTGATGGCTAGCAATCGATCAAAGCCGTGCCAATAGTCCTTGAGCCAACCTGCGAGCTGCGCCAGCGAACCAACCGCCCTGGTTACCAATGTATCATATCGCCATTCTTCGAGAACATCCTGAACCCGCATAGCGTGTACTTGAATGGGTAGTTGGAGTTTTAATACTATGTCGTCCACAACACGGGATTTTTTTCCGACGCTATCGCAAAGGCTAACGGTAAGATCCGGCCTTAAGATCGCCAGTGGAATTCCAGGGACTCCTCCGCCTGTACCTACATCCAAAATTTCTTCGCCTTGGGCAAGCTGCTGCGCTAAATGCCAGCTATCAAGCAAATCGCGGCGGGCAAACAAATCGAAATCCGTATGACGCGTCAAATTGATTTTCTCATTCCAATCCCAGAGCAATCGGCAGTAATTTTCGAGCTGCTCAAGTTTCTCGGCCTCGACCTGTAGCCCCAGTTTTTCGGCAGCGATCTTTAAACTCGCGCTGGGTGCTTCATGCACCGTTTCGGTCGATTCGATTGGATCTTCGGGAGGCAATTCCATGAGCACACGTTTTCTAAAGGATGGGTTGTTTCGAAAGCGACGGATGAAAACATCGCAAAATTTGTTCGGTGTCGGCAAGGTCCGGCTCAACGCGATGCGCTCCCGCTGACTGCAACAAATCCGCGTCGCAGCCTCCCGTACACCGCCAAAAAACGCACGTCCAGCTGCGCAATCGACGTTTCCAGTGTAGAGCGAGAGTAGAGCAATTGTCCCAATTGCTCTAATGAACGATTGGGACAATCGTTCTACACTATTCCAGAAACGGTTGGGACAATCGTTCTACACTATTCCAGATCCATCAATTCAACTTTGCGGAAGTCCACTGGGTGACTTTCGGACTGCAGCGAAATGTAGCCACTATCCAATTTCACGCCACCCTTCGCGGCAGCCAACTCTTTGGCGTGTGCATCGCGCTCGTCGAGCTGCGGTTCGGTGTACTCGAGGACCACTTGGCCATCAATGATGTGCTTGATCGCGCCGTTGCCGTGAACTTCGACTTCGACCGTCACCCATTGGTCGCCGTGATACGTTTTTGATTTAGAATCCGTACAGTGCGGCAGGAACAGCTTGCCGTCCTTAACTACATTCGTGCCGGGCGTACACAGGTTGGCCGTCGTGCGAGGATCTTTTCCGTTGCCGCCTAGAATTTGGACCTCGATCGAGGCTGGAAAATCCTGGTCTTTGGTCATGGTTTTGGGATCTTCACAGTGCAGCATCATACCGCTGTTGCGCGTTGCCCAACCCGGTCCACCCTTGCACTGGTCCCCCACAAAGCGGTATTCGACCCGCAAGCGGTAATGAGAATATGGCTGCTTGTAGAACAAGTGACCAAACTTTTCGCCAAAGTTTTCGTATTTATCTTTATCGTAGCGAACTTGCAGCAAGCCATCTTGGACTCGAAACGTGTTGCCATAGTTATCGCCCAGGTCGTGGTAGCGGATCTTTGGCGTCCAGCCCTCGAGATCCTTGCCGTTGAACAACTGAATCCATTTTTCCTTAGCCGGCGTGTCTTGGCCTAGGCACACGGTAGGACATTCCAAGGCGAATTCAAAAGTAAGAAACAAGCAAAAGCAGCGACAAACGAATGACATGGAAGTCTCCTGGGCTGTTTGAAAAGGGTCCGACCCTAGGGGGTTAGCCCCTTTTCAAACTCGCGAAAAGCGTCAATTAGTAGTACTATTGGGTGGAATGGCTCCACTGAGCGATTTCGCCGCAATACCCCAGGTTGCGTTGACCGATAGTAGGGATTGAGGCTAAATATAATGCCTGGGCGGACATTAATCACCCACCGAGGGTCACTCGTACCGAGAGTGACGAGGTATTTCTGGTTCCAACTCGACTATTGCAAAACAAGTCGACCCGTAAGTCTAATCCAATCGAACTCTCGAAGGGCATTTGCAATGGTGAGCAACCGAAAATCGTGGCTGAAGCCAGTGATACTGGGAGCGTGCGCGTTTGCAATCGTGAGCGCGATGGCTTTCCCAGCAACGGCCCAGACTAAAGGCAAACAATTCGATGGTTTGAGCTTGCCGACCACTAATTTTGCATTGCCTGGAAAGTCTGCGGCAAAAGTTGAGTTTTCCGCGCAGTATGAATTGGAAAATGGTTCGAAGAATGGTCGGTTGACCGTGACTGCCAAGATCGCCGACGGTTGGCATGTTTTTTCCGTCACTCAACCGCCGGGTGGACCCAAGCCTAGCAAGTTAAAGCTGAAGAGCGATTTCTTGAAACTGACTGGCCCTTTCGCAGCCGATCATGCGCCCGAAATCGGCAGCGCCGAAGACGTTTGGCCAGGGTTGCCGCTCGAAGAGTACCACGAAAAAGTCGTTTGGACCGCTCCCTTTGAATTGACCAGCGATATTGACTCTGCCAAGACTGAAATCGAAGTGGAGTTCGACGGTCAAGCTTGCATGGATTCCTGTGTCGAGGTCAAAGATAGTTTTAAAGCCCAGTTCGCTGGCAATTACGGATCGGCTGAGAAGAGTACTTCGATCAAACCGAAGAATACTCATGCAACTTGGTCAGCTACATTGACTCCTGCCAAACTAAAACCTGGCCAAAAGGGCAAGATTGTCATTAAAGTAGTCCCGGATCCGAAGTATCACGTCTACACATTTATTAATGACACCAAGTCATACACCTTCCGGACGCTCATTGTTCCCGGGTTTAATTCTGAACTCGAATTTGGTGTTCCTCGAACGACCGCCGAAAAGAAAACCGCCGATGTCGCTGACGAAGATAGACCCGTTGAAAAGCACGTAGGTCAGGTCGAGTGGACAATTCCAGTCAGCGTGTCAAAGAAAGCCCCCGAAGGCAAGTATCCGATCGAGTTATTGGTCGGATTTTTTAGCTGCCAGGACAAGAACTGCGATAGTCCGGCGGGCCTTTCACTAAGTACTACGTTGGAGGTGGCGGGTGTAGCGTCGACGGAATCCGTGGCGATGACTGTGGCTGCCATGCCGTTCAACAAGGTCGCTGATAAATGGGAGACTGCCACCTTCGGTTCTTCGGCGGCAGCAAAAACCGGCTCGCTGACGCTGTGGCACATCTTCGCTGCCCTGCTCGGCGGTTTTATTTTGAACTTCATGCCTTGCGTACTGCCTGTGGTCGGCCTGAAATTGATGAGCTTCGTCAATCAAGCAGGCAGCAGTCGTACGCACATTATTACCCTCAATCTCGCATTTGTCGCGGGCATCCTGGCAGTAATGTTAGTACTCGCGGGCGTGACAATCGTGGCGTCGATAGGGTGGGGACAACAATTTGAACGGCTTGATTTTCAAGTCTGCCTTGCCATTTTGGTCTTTGCTATGGCTCTCAGTTTTCTAGGAGTATGGGAGATTCCAATACCTGGATTTGCAAGTTCAAGTAAATCCGGCGAATTGATGGAACAGGAAGGTCATATCGGCGCTTTCTTGAAAGGGATGCTTACGACTGTATTGGCGACCCCTTGCTCCGGGCCATTCCTTGGGACACTGTTCGGTCTCACACTCACACTTTCTCCACTGAGCATCGTTGCTCTTTATGTGACAGTTGGCCTTGGCCTTGGCTTTCCCTATCTCGCGCTCTGCATTTATCCAGGCTTTGTTAAGTTCCTGCCAAAACCTGGAGTATGGATGGAAACGTTGAAGGAAGTGCTCGCATTCCCGCTATTGCTGACGGTGGTATACATTGTTCAGATTGTAAATCCAGAATATCGAATCGCAACGTTGATCTTGTTGATCGGAGTTTGGTTTGCCTGCTGGATGATCGGCAAAGTGCCGCCGTACTCAGAGCGTTGGCAGATTCGCAGAGTTTGGGGCATTAGTCTAGCGACGGTTGCGTTGACGGCCTTCATTGGCTTTATGTACTTTGGCCCCACCAAACATCACTTGTCATGGGAACCGTACGATGAAGCGAAGCTTGCAGAATATCGTAGTGAAGGAAAAACCGTCATGGTCGAATTCACGGCGCGCTGGTGTTTAACTTGTCAAACCAACATGGTAGTTGCGATCGATCGGAAGGAAGTCGCCAAGGTTTGCAAGCAGAATAACGTCATCACGATGCTAGCTGACAAATCAGAAACTTCGCCAGCCATCGACAAAAAGCTCGAGGAACTGGGAAGTATTTCTATCCCCCTACTCGCCATTTATCCCCCTGACGCCGAACCCATTGTCTTGCGAGATCTTATTTCTCAAAAACAATTGATCGACGCACTAGAGCAAGCCGGTCCGAGTCGCGTTGATAGCGAAGCCGCCACCCGACCGGTCTCAACGTCGGTGCATTAATCGTGGCTGACGCTGCTAGCCCAACTTCCCCAACAACTTTGACTTGATTGTGGAAAACGTTGGTTTTTCGCAATTTCGTTTCCACTACATTTTGCCGATACGAATTCTTGTA
>JAYVHC010000643.1:0-3248 GCA_043771575.1 Planctomycetia bacterium | reverse complement strand
TACGCAAACTCGTAACAGATCATCTTCGCATTTCGCAACCTGGTATTTCTCCCGAAATGATACCTAAACTCGCCGATCAATTGGCGAATGGTTTAGGTTTGCAGCTGAGGTCAATGCCCATAGCAATCCGTGTTGACGACTGGATCTACAGGGACTTTCCCGCTTTGCGACCACTTCAGCGACGAAGCATCGAGCGGCAAATCCAGGACGCAATGCAGGCTCTTAGCCCAAGCGTGAGGGAATTCGCTCCTCAGAAAATCATAGATACCAATGTTAGCATGAGTACAGCGTTCGCAACGTTTTGGTCACGCACCTGGAATGATACCACTATCCCAGTTGCCTTCGTTTCCGCCGGATATGGTAAGATTGGAAGCGAACTACTCGACGATGTTGATTCCGTCGACGAATCCCCCAACTTCGACCGCTCAATTGTAGACTCATGGGCGAAACGGCTGAGCATCGATTGCTGGCTTAGGCGTCGCAAAACAATAAGTTACCGAATTGAGGTTGATTCCTGGGGTGCATTTCCGTCAAGATGGATTGCATGCCGGATGCACAAGTTGTTACATGGATTAGAGAGAAGTATAACGCAATCCAAGCCGATTTGGATGAGCGAGCTCGTAGGCGATGGGCAGCGGCTGAAGCACGATCTTTAGGTTGGGGCGGAATTGCAGCAGTGGCATTGGCAACGGGCGTTTCGGACCGAACGATTCGTTACGGCATTACGGAACTAGACGATCCGAATTCGCAGCCGATCGAGCGACAGCGTCGCCCGGGGGCAGGACGGAAGGCACGAGAAGTAGAGCAGCCACGACTGATCAAAGCTTTAGACTTACTTGTATCACCCTCTACGAGAGGAGATCCGATGTCGCCTTTACGGTGGACTTGCAAGAGTACGACGACACTTGCAAAAGAGCTTACTCGTCAAGGATTTACTATTAGCAGTGTAAAGGTTGGTCAGTTATTGCAATCGCGAGGATACAGCCTTCAATCCAATCGCAAGACAATTGAAGGCAAACAGCACCCAGATCGAAACGCCCAATTTGAGTTTATTGCAAAACGAATATCCGCTCTTCAACGAATCCAGCAACCAGCCGTTTCAGTTGACACAAAGAAGAAGGAAGTCCTGGGAAAACTAAAAAATTCTGGAAAAACCTATCGGCCTACCAAGAATCCAACCAAAGTAAAAACACATGACTTTCTTGATAAAAAGCTTGGCAAGGCTGTGCCGTATGGAGTCTACGATATTGCAAGAAACGAAGCGGGGGTTTCGGTAGGAATCAGCTCTGACACTGCGGAGTTTGCAGTTGCAGCTATTCGCCGATGGTGGAAGAGACTTGGGGTGAAAAGGTATCCGAAAGCGAAGCGGTTACTTATTACGGCAGATAGTGGCGGTAGCAACAGTCCACGAACCAAACTATGGCGAATCGAATTGCAAAAATTCGCAAACGAATCTGGCCTAATTATCGAGTTATGTCACTATCCGCCAGGTACGAGTAAATGGAACAAGATTGAGCACAAATTGTTCTGCCACATCACGAGGAACTGGCAGGGTATTCCGTTGGAGACGCTTGAAATTGTAGTAATGCTAATCGGTGCAACAAAAACTGAAACGGGACTCGAAGTCCACGCATGGCTGGACGAAAAAGAATTAGCTATCAAATTCTACTGTTTTTGGGGGATCACGTCAGCCGGGCGAATCCCGTGTGGCGAACAGGAACGCCGATTGACTGAAGTCGTTGCAGCACGTCGCCCTCGCGGATAACGTCCGCCAGTTCGGCGAAAGTTGGATCCAAGGCGGCAAGGTATTGAGTGACGTGCTGCTCCTTGTGGGCATAGCTGGGGTAAAAGCCGCTGCCCGTCAGGAATCCTCGATCAAGCATCCGCGCGGTGAGGAGTGTCCCAAGCGCGGTCGCTTGTTCATGATCGAAGCTCAGGCCGAGCAAGGCCGCGTGCCCGGAAATTTTAACCGGAACCGAGTATCGCTGTCCCAGACTCTTCCATCCATCACGCATCAGGCCGCCGATGCGGCAGGTGTGAGCCGCGATGTTGACCTCTCGCAGTTTGCGGATGGTCGCCAGGGCCGCCGTCGGACCAACGGCTTCTGTCCAGTACGTGCTCGAGATGAACGACGTTTGCGCAGCTTCCATGACTTGACGCCGACCAATGATCGCCGCCATCGGGTGACCATTGCCGAGCGCTTTGGCAAACACAGCAACATCCGGCAGCACTCCGTATTTTAGATGCGCACCGCCGAGATGCATGCGCCATCCGGACGAGATTTCATCAAAGATCAGTGTCGCACCGCAGCGGTCGCACAGTTCGCGAACACCTTCCAGAAAACCTGGTTCGGGATCGGCGGATCGTGTCGGTTCCATCACAACAGCCGCCAGTTCGCTGCCGTGACGAGTGACGAGCTGCTCCAGTTCCTGCAGCCGGTTGTAAGTAAACGGGAGTGCTGTCCCGGCCAGTCCGCGCGGCACACCGTTCGGTGCCAGACCCGGCAATAGATGCCCCTGCAATCTGTCCGACGCGCCCGCAGTATTCACATTGGCAGCAAGGTACCAGTCGGACCAGCCGTGATAGCCACAGAATGCAATCTTGTCCCGACCCGTCGCCGCGCGAGCAATGCGGACGGCAATCGCCATGGATTCACCGCCGGAACGCGCATAGCGAACCTGTTCGGCCCACGGGTGCAGTTCGATCAGCAGTTCGGCCAGCTCGACTTCCTCGGCCGCGTTCAGAGTCGACATCGAGCCGAGCGCGATTCGGCGTTGAACCGCCGCGGTGACGTCGGGATCAGCGTATCCCAGCAAACAGGAACCGATGCCTGAGGTCGTCATGTCGATGAATCGTCGCCCGTCGAGATCGATCACTTCGCAACCTCGAGCCTCGCGCGCATACGTGGGCCACAGTCCGGGAGCGAACATCTCCGGCCGCTTGCTGAGCAGTTGCGTTCCGCCTGGAATGAGTTGCTTCGCGCGGGCATAGGTGGCCTGCGATCGCTCACCGGCGAGCGGTGCCGGAGCAGCATCATCGCCGAATCGTACCCCGAACGCGGCGACCGCGTTTCGCCAGAAGAGATCCTGGATGTCGTCCTTGGACCACTGCGCAATTTCCGCAGCGTGCTTCATTGATAGCAGTTGCTCGTAGATCGCCAGAATCGGCCGACCGTCGCAGTGCGGAAACTGCAGATTGAAGCGGCTGACATCCAGATACTGCCACGCCCGCCCCATCGCGGCGTATTG
>JAYVHC010000642.1:0-2301 GCA_043771575.1 Planctomycetia bacterium | reverse complement strand
GGCCAAAAACCTTGAAAAATTGGGAGTGCCTGCCGATCAAATCGCGCATTTAAGAGCTCAGGATAAACCTGAGTTGGTGGCGAACTTGATTACTGAGAAAGCGTAACGGAAACGCGGCAAACCGCCTCAAGGTCGTAGGCGGACTTGACGAAGCCTAGGCAACTTCTAGACTGATTGCTCGCGAGAAGAGGTCAGTCGGCGAGCAGGGATGACCGATAGCTGTACGAACACTGCCCAGGTGGCGAAATTGGCAGACGCGCAACGTTGAGGTCGTTGTGGGGGCAACCCCTTGCTGGTTCAACTCCAGTCCTGGGCACTTTAATCTTGAATGATGTGTGGCGTAAGCTTCCAGCTTGCGTTTGAGTGCTATTTCTGTCTCGCAGACTGCTTACCCTCGCTGACATAATGCAGCTAAGGAGTTTGTGGCCAATACTGCCATGCACCCAGCCAGACTTTCAACGGACGAGTTGCTTGCAAGCTGTGTGCTGCGAGCCCTTCGGCGGGGTGGCCCGGGGGGGCAGCATCGCAACAAGGTCGAAACGGCTGTTGTGATCGAACACACGCCGACTGGCGTCCGAGCCGAGGCGAGCGAACGACGAAGCCAAGCGGACAATCGTCGGATGGCTATCCTACGCTTGCGACTGTTGCTGGCCGTGCAGCATAGGGAGTCCTGTGCAGCGACCGCAGTAGGTCTGGAGCCGACAAGTCCACTTTGGCGCAGTCGTGTATCTGGCACTCGGATTGACGTCTCGACCGAGCACGCGGATTTTCCCGCAGTTCTGGCTGAGCTGCTTGATGGGCTGCATGTGCTGGCGTACGACATGGGCGAGGCGGCCAAACACTTCGCGGTCACCAGCTCGCAGCTAACTAGCCTGCTGCGTTCTCACCCACCGGCGCTCACCTGGGTGAACTCAAACCGAATCGCTCTGGGCGTCAATCGTTTGCGATAACCGGATTTTCTTCACGGGGTATTGAGTGAGCCAAATCAGAACCTTGCTAAACACAAATGCCACCGGATATTCCAGTGGCATGGTGCATACTTCAACTTGCAGCCAAACAACTCCTCGCGCAACTTAGAAGTTGTACTTGGTGTTGTTTGCCTCGAAGTCGGCGTTGGTCATTTTCAAGTTGAGTTTAATGTCACGGTAGGTGTACTCTTCAAGCAGTTCCTTCTCGGCACCTTCATGAGTTGGCCAAGAGTAGGCCGCATAACGGACCGGAATGTTCAAGTTGTCGTCGATAAAAATCTCAGCGACATGGAAATCGAAGTAGGGTCGAGGCACAGGGTGTGTAACCACCAGAACGGTGCATGGTCGATCCTTCTCGACTTGCGCGCCGGTCCTAAATTCGACGCTGCATTCTGCATGCTTGCGATCACGTTCGCCTTTTTCGATCAACTTAACGACTAGATTTTCAAACCCGAAATCAGTGATCGGGTAGCGTTGACCCTGCATGGCAATCATGCCGTGTGGGTCGAGATTCATCGTTGGCAAAAAGCGGCCTTTCATGCCGCCTTCGTGGGCAGTGATGTTTCCACCGTTAGCGCCTTCGACGTACATAACCTCTCGGCCCTTGACGCTGG
The DNA here is from genome assembly GCA_043771575.1 of Planctomycetia bacterium. Taxonomy (GTDB): domain Bacteria; phylum Planctomycetota; class Planctomycetia; order Pirellulales; family Pirellulaceae; genus Aureliella. The sequence goes on along the minus strand of JAYVHC010000642.1, from coordinate 719 downwards.
CCGGCTTAAGAAAGTTCATATACACACTAAACGGAACCTTTACGGAGCCATTTTCATGTTTGCGATTTCGGACCTTGGTAAACATGAATTCATGTTCGCCCAGAGTACCGTTAACTCGTTCGCGCTTGATGACGATCGCGGAGTAGTCAGCGATGGAGGTGCGGATGTGTTCGAGGCTCTTGCGCGCGATCACCAATGCTGGGTCGAGCGGATGAGTATTGGCTTCGGGTGCGAGGGCCGGGGTTTGGCTATCGTTCTTCGAAATGCGATAGACCGGCTCGCTCTTGGCATCCTGCTGCTGCGCCCACGCGGCAGATGTGACCATGGCTGAGCCAAATAATGCAGAGGTGGTTAGAAAATTTCGACGATCAACACGTCTCATCGGCTCGCCCTTCCTTGGGATCCAATACGAGGGAGTTCAGTTCTCGCGGCAGTGGCTTCGCCAAGCGACTCATTCGCGAGCGACTATCCAATGCTAATTATCGAACGCTTCCCGGTGTAAAACCAGTGCAATGCTCTCGCAACTCGCTACACGCATAGCCGTCGAAGTCACGCGGACTGGAAAGAGTCGAACAATCCTTACAATCGGTCGTTGAGATGCCTAACTACACCCAGACTTTTTGAGCAACAATAGCGACTATCAGAAATCCCCGCGATGCCAAATGCTAGACCGCAGTCTCGGCTTCGAGCAGTTTTGCTAGCTCGGCGAATTGCAATCG
>JAYVHC010000641.1:0-2942 GCA_043771575.1 Planctomycetia bacterium | reverse complement strand
CGGCGCGGCGACTGTTCGTCCGCGACGATTTTCATATCGTGACGATGGACGCTGCGCTGGATCAGTTCAACAATCGCACTGACCAGCGAAATACGAATTGTGTCGTGATAAAGTGAATCCGCTGGCAAGCCAGCTACCAAGCGACGGTGCGCGATGCCGAGATTGTGGTACGGAATGCTTGGAAACAAGTGATGTAAAGCGTGATAGCGAGTGCCAATGGGTCCCCACAATTCGGTAATCCAAGCCCGGTGCGGGTAATTGACGCTGTCGAGCAGTTGCTCTTCGAAACTCAATTCGCTCCCATCACCCATCCAGCGATGCGCACCGAGGGTTCTCACATTGTTGATGATCACCAGTGTAACGGCCATCAGATACCCCTGAATCAGGAAACCATCAATCAGCGTTCCGCTAGCGATCGGTGCGCGTAGGACCATTCCAATACAACACAAAAAACAAAGTAATTCTTGTATTCGCATGATGCGCCGCGCTTCAGGGCCGTGGTCGCCACGCAGGTAGAACAAGTCAATGACCATGCTGCTCGCATGACACTCAACCCATTTTTGAAATGCCGGGACGCACCAGGCGATGGGCGCCAGGATCAAGAATCTAGCGAAAGCAGCAATGGGCACGACCAACGCTGCCGCCACAAACAATAACAGGTTCGCCGGGTGCCGGTGACTGAGGTCGAGATACTCGCCGTCGTGCTCGGTGCCATAGCTCTTGCGACGGTGATGATCGATATGCGGATAATAAAGAAACGAGGGGGTTAAAAATGGAATGCCACACAACAAATTCCAGGCGATGCGAAAACCACGAAACGTTCCACTCCTGAGGTGTACCAGTTCATGAATGAACATGGCAGACCGCATGTAGAGAATTGCAGCCACCGCAAATAACATCCCGCGCGCAGTCCACAATTCAGCTTGCGAAAGCGAGAATAACTTCGGAGCATTCAAACACAGCGAAAAGCACAGGTGGCCACCCAAGATCGAAGCCAAGAAATCAGTCCAGTAGATGGCTGGTTTGGGAACCGAAAGGTCTTTAACCAGCGACTTTGCCTGGGTAATCGAAAAGCGGCTGCAAAGTTGCGCGTTAGCCATTTTGATTGGTCTCGACGAAATGCTTGGGTAGATACCACAATCTATTTCGGCTGCACAGCAATCCAGATTACTGCCTTCTAAGCCAATGCTATGTTAATGACAAAAGCCGCACAGATTAACGGAGCGATCTACAGATAGATCGGATCAGTCAAGCTGTGCTGCCTGAGTGCGGTCCAGTGCAGATCGCGTTGGACTGGCGTACAAGTTTTAAATCCTCGGCGGAGTAGGTCTGTTACACACTTTCGGGGGCCGGATGAACCCACGGTTCGCGGTAGGGTCGTGCCAGCAATTTATTGGCTTCGTTGTCGCCGATAACGCGATGTGACTTAGGGTCCCAAACCAACGTGCGACCCACTTGCAGCGCGACATTTGCCAGAATGCATGAAGCTGACGAAATATGGCCTTGCTCGATATCAGCCACTGGCCGGCCACGCGATTCGATGTTCGCGAGCAGGTCGAGCATATGGCCTCGGACGGCTGGGGCGACGTGTTTTTCAAGATCTTTTTCGGTGTTATCTTCGGGATACTTATCCAATTCCATAACTACGTCGCCGTGCAGGGCTTTTCCGTTACCGTTGGGAATAAAGTCATAACTGTTGACGCTAAGCTTTAAAGTGCCTTTTTCGCCATAAAGTATGGCGCCCCACGGATAATCTTTATCGGGTGAAGTACCCCACGAGCGATGATTCCAGACGACATCGAGGTCGTCGTACTCAAAAGTTGCCGTTTGCGTATCGGGGGTATTGGCTAGACTTTGTTTCTCAACCAGAATGCCGCCGCTGCTCGAAATGCGTTTTGGCCAACCGAGATCGAGCATCCAGCGCACCATGTCGTACATGTGCACACACATATCACCCATGATGCCATTGGAATACTCCATAAAGGCTCGCCACTTGCGAGGATGAACCATCGACGTGTAGGGTCGTAGCGGCGCAGGCCCGGTCCACATGTCGTAATCGAAGTATGCCGGCGGCGCGGTCTCAGGGGGATTTTCGCGGGCTCGCATATGGTAGTAACAGCAGACTTCGACATGACCGATTTTTCCCAGCAAGCCCTCGCGAACGATGCGATTTCGTGCTTCGATCAAGTGCGGCGTACTGCGACGCTGGGTGCCGACTTGAACGACGCGGTTGTACTTGCGGGCCGCGGCCAGCATCGCTTGGCTTTCAATGACATCGACTCCAGTTGGTTTTTGAACGTAGACATCGCATCCTGATTTGACCGCTTCGATCATCGGAAGCGCGTGCCAGTGGTCGGGGGTGCCGATCAAGACGATGTCGAGGTCTTTTTCAGCCAGCATCTTGCGATAGTCAGCATACAGCCTCGGACGTTTTTTGCTGACTTGCCGTTCGGCCACGATCGCCGCCGCACCGTCAAGCATTTGCGAATCGACATCGCACAGCGAAACCACATCCACCGGAGCCACTTGGATCAGCCGCAATAAATCGATCTTGCCGTACCAACCGGTGCCGATCAGTCCAACGCGCTTGGCGGGCTGATCCGCCAGCGCGGCCAATGAATCTCGAGCCGCCGTCGACAGCACAGCGGCAGCCGCCGATGCTTGCAAAAATTTCCTTCTCTCCACGGTCCTACCCCTAAAGAAAAAAACGCTTAGCGAAGCTGGTGTTCAGCCGTTGTGTCACAGTTTAATTTATCACAACCTAATTTAACTGTGCGTCCATCGGGCCGCACTGTCTGTAAATCGCAGGCAGATACCCACGCGGTTAAACGAACTATTTTCGACTCTTCTGGCTGATCGCCACCAACTGGTTGCTAGGCTCTGCCTAGTAACCCAATGTCTTGCAGGCTCCGCCTGCGGTTTTGCGATCCCGCCGATGGCGA
>JAYVHC010000640.1:0-4412 GCA_043771575.1 Planctomycetia bacterium | reverse complement strand
GCGTACAAGAAGTAGCCGCCTAATTGTCCGCGAGGTTGCAACATCAACCACATCGGGGTCACGGAAGCAATCGCGCAATATGCCAATAGGAACACGTCCCAAATGCGAACCGCGTACCGTGCTGCGTCGGCGTTAGAGAGCTCGGGGTAGTATTGCTGCACGATCTGATCCACGTTCAATGGAATGTACGGACCGATGACGATAGCGCCCACCACCAACGGCAAGAACACCCACGTCGCGGCGGTCATCGACAACTTTCCCGACTTAACCAACAATCCCATGATCAGCGGTAATACCAGATAGATCAGCGACGAAGTGGCTACACCGCCCGACTGAACTAGCAGCGTGGCGTTGGCGTCCGCTTTGGCATCCGCAATCGATGCATAAGGGGTCCCAGAGGCGAGGTCGAGAGCCCCCACAAACATGGTCGCAGTAATATCGGTAAAAGCCACGACGATGTAAACCAACGCCAGCCAAACGAACGCCAGGAACAACAGGTAAGCTCGACCGCTAATGTGAATGCGAACGACTTCAATGATCGAAGTCGCCCGATGACGAATCGAAGCGACAAGCGCCGCGAAGTCGTGTACGCCGCCGATAAAAATCGATCCCACGAGGATCCAAATCAGTGCAGGCAACCATCCGAATGCAACGCCCGCAAGTATCGGCCCAACGATCGGGCCCGCGGCCGCAATCGCGGAAAAATGTTGGCTAAGCAAGGGACCGGTCTCGCACGGCATGTAATCAAGTTCGTCGCGAAGCGTGACCGCTGGCGTCGGAGTCTTGTCATCCAACCTAAACAGCCGAGCTAACAACCGTCCATAAGTAAAATAAGCGATCGTCAGCACAATCGCCGAACCAACCACTATTGCTAACATTTCCATACTTGGTACTCGCGTTTGTATTTAGGCTCCGACTTGGTGTGGCATGGGTTTCCAGCGGGTTTTACATCCGGGAAACGGTCGCTGTCAATGATAGGGAGACATTGTAACCAATATTGGCTAGAATAGGGGGATAACCTCGCACCGCCATCGTCTCGCAAGTTTAGTTTATGTCCGGCATACCTCCCGATGATCCCCAGCGACTGCGCCACGATGACGTAACGCGTATGTCCAGTACCGATCATGTTGACGATGGCGAATTCATCATCAACGAGTCTACCAATCCGGATGCGACTTCAGGGCCAATCGGCCTGCTTGGCGAGTATTTGTTGCTTGATCGCATTGGCGCTGGCGGAATGGGCGAAGTCTTCCGCGCCGAACATCGCACCATGAACCGGCAAGTTGCGGTCAAGATTCTCAGCCGAAAAATTGCGGACAATCCGCAGTTGCTCGAGAGGTTTTTCCACGAAATTCGCGCCGTTGCTAAATTGATGCATCCGAATATCGTGACCGCTTTCGACGCCGGCACTCAAGGTGGAATCCACTTCCTAGTAATGGAGTTAGTCGAAGGAGAAATGCTCTCGCGACGGGTCGCGCGTTTGGGGCCGATGTCGACGGGGGAAGTTGTCCACGTGTTGCATCAAGCCGCAGATGCGTTGGATTACGCTCATCGCATGGGAATCGTTCATCGCGACATCAAGCCTGGCAATCTGATGCTGACCAATGACGGGCGGCTGAAGATACTGGATTTCGGACTAGCTACTTTCAACAAATCCGCTGGTGAGAACACGCCGGAAAAAAAAATGTTCATGGGCACCCCCGAGTACATGTCGCCCGAACAGGTTGAGCACCCGGATTCGGTCGATGGGCGCAGCGATCTGTATAGTCTCGGTGCGACGCTGTTTTATATGATCGCCGGTCGGACCATGTTCAGCGGTGAACAAATGCAAGTTGCTTTTGCCCAAATGCGACAGAAACCTCCTGCGCTCTACGAAGTTCGCAGCGATGTGGACTTGCGACTGGACGCAATCTTTCAGCGCCTCGTGGCTAAGAAGCCCGACGATCGCTTCGCAACGGCCGCGGAACTGTCGAGTGTCTTGAAGCAATTGCACTTGCTACCAACCTCACCGCAAATGCCAACTTTGTCAAATACACTCAGTGGCGCTGCGGGAGGGTCATCATTTGCCAAGGGAATCAATCGATTACTGGGCGAGCATGGCACAAGTATCTCACCCAGGACCTCCACCTTCACTACCAAGATTCAACCCGTTGCGATCGACCTCGGCATGTTGGCTTCCACGGTTGCTTATTGCGACGCGAAGGGTTCGCCACAGATCCTGGAGCCGCGAACTGGCAGTGGACAGCATCTTCGCAACATGCTCTGGAGCGACGGCGAGCACATCAAGATTGGTAGCGACGCATCCGAAATGCGCAAAACTCAACCCGAACGGATCTTTCACTCCCTTCAGCGCTGGATCGGAGCGAAAGAAATCACTCGAACCCTCGGCGGGCGGCAGGCGACCCCCGAAGCGCTCATCGGAGCGATACTTCAGCAATTGATGACGTCGGCGCGCGGAACATTGCCTAACGCAACCCATGCTGTTGTGACGGTCCCCAGTTGCTATGACCAAATGCACCGCCGCGCGATCCAAGTCGCCTGTCACATCGCTGGCATCGAATTGCTGCAATTGCTTGACAAGCCGCTGGCAGTCGCGCTAGCTTGGGTCGATGTTCAGTCAAAATTCTCGTCGCCAGTGGATTCTCGACCTCGCAAGTTGCTGGTTTTGCACTTGGGTGGTACCGGTTTGGAGGCCAGCGTCATTCGCAGCCAAGGGACCACGGTTCAATCGCTGGGCAGTTGCGGGGATTGGCAATTAGGTACGCTGCTGTGGCAGAGTACGCTTGCAAATTTCTTCTCGCAACAACTTCTTGAATTAACTGGTAAATCGATTCGCGAGGACATCAGTGCCGCCACGCGCCTCCAGCGGACCATCGAATTAGCCATGGATCGCCTGACGCGCGCTCCCAAGGTCGACGTGCGCTTCGAGTGGCTCGGTAAAACCATCGAGCAATCAGTGACTCAGTTCGGTTTCATGAAGGTTGCTCCAGCCCTCAGCGAATCAATAACAAAAGTGCTTCTTGGCGCCTGCAAAATTGCCAAGACTGAGATTGGCGAAATCGACGATGTGCTACTGGTTGGAGCGATCATGCACATGCGACCGCTCCAGGACCTCGTGCGGAGCTTGGTGCCGCACACCCCTGCACCTACCCTGCTCGAAAAATCCGATATGGCTCGCGGGGCTGCACTACAATCGCTTTACCTCGGATCTTTGGAGGCCGCGACATCGAAATTGCCTCACGCGCTCGCCTCTACCACCTACGATTTTGGACTGCTAGCAGTGGATCCAATCAGCGGCAAAGGGAGTCCCCATGTACTGCTGGAAAAAGCCACCCCTTTGCCCGCCACGGTTTCCAAGAACTTGCGCGGTGACTTGCTGGCCAACGTCGGATCGTTACAAGTAATTGAAAGCACACGCTTGGGCGGCGACAATTGGCATCGACTGGGCGCAATCAAACCTTCAGAAGTATTCCCAAATCGCCAGCCTCCAGATCCGCTTCAATTGCGATTGGTCGTTGACGAAAGCGGACTTTTCGAAGCACACCTCACTTGGCCTGCGGGCAACCGCCAAATCTCTTTTGGCAAGCGCGAACATTCGCTCGATGCCAGCCAGATAGATCACTGGAGATCCTGGCTCGAAACCGCGCTATTGTGTTCCGAACGCTAGACTCTCCCCGACTCGCAGAGGATCGCGTCCTCGTTCCTTGCGGGCCGAGAGCCGCCCAGCGTCGGTAAACTTCGAGCACCTGCGGTTCACTCGCCAACACAATTCGCCGCAATCTCTTCGTACGCTTTGCGCGCGAAATCGTAAGCTTCTTTCGCCGCCTGGATTTCTTCTTGGCGAAATTGTTTGTGCTTCTGCTGCCAACAGGTATCGACGGCGTCGCGGCACCATTGAGCGCTGCGGCGGCTGGCTCGAATCGGTTTACCGGCGACTTGCACGAAGATCGGATTGGAATGCATCGAAGGGAGTATGCGGACCGCGATCCAAGCGGAACTAGGCAATTCGATGTCGAATGCCAAGTCTTTGACCTCACCGTCGGCATCGATCAATTGCTTCGCGGCAACTTTGCCGTTGACGATTAACTCAACCGGCACTTGGCGGGATCCCGCAAGTCGCGCGCGTTCGAGATGCCAATAGGGTTTCTCGTCCAGCCGTTTGCGAGCAATCGATTTGCCAAGTTCATTCGGTTCGGGCGGCAACATTGCAGCTACTTGGCACTTCGCTCTTACTTTACGCGCCGCTGGCAGATCCAATTGACTAACGCTTGCACCGGTGCCTTGACCGACATGCATACCATTCACTGCGAAGCTTACCAAGTGGCTTAGTCCATCTGTTACGTAGCTGCGTCCGTCCTTGATCCCCTCAGCCCATTGGGCGTAATCCAATTCAGCGGAGCTCTTAATCGGTA
>JAYVHC010000639.1:0-3261 GCA_043771575.1 Planctomycetia bacterium | reverse complement strand
TATGAAGACGCGGTTTCTTATTGCAAGAAGCTATCGGAATTGGCGGAAGAGAAAGCGGCTGGACGAGAGTACAAATTACCGACAGAAGCCGAATGGGAGTACGCCTGCAGGGTTGGTAGCAACACTGCGTTTCATTTTGGAGACATCGAGGAATCTCTTTTGGAATATGCCTGGTTTGCAAAAAATGCTGGAGGCAAAACCAATTTAGTTGGCGAGAAGAAGTCGAACGCACGGGGCTTGTATGATATGCATGGTAACGTCTGTGAATGGTGTCAGGACTGGTATGCTGACTATCCATCAAGTGCGACAAACGATCCTCAGGGGCCAAATGGAGGCACGTACAAAGTTGTCCGGGGTGGCGGCTGGTTGAACGGGGCTGGCCGCTGCCGATCGGCGTTTCGGTCTTGGCGTGGTCCGTCGAATCGCGACCTCAGCCTCGGCTTCCGCGTTGCCTTGATTCCCCCTACCAAAAAACCAGAATCTCCATCGCCCAAGTAATTTCAACCTACTTCTTCGCCACTAGCGCAAACAATCCCCGATCCACCTTCTTAAACCGTGCATCCTTCCCCTTGCCGTTGATCTCCCGAAGTATCGATGCATAGAGCGTTGCTTCAGGCGTCGCGCCACCCGGAGTACTCCACAAGCCTTCGGCGTGCATCGCTTCGACCAACGCTTTGCAGTTCATCGGATCTTTGGATTTGCCGAGGATCTGGATCGCGGCTTCGATCTGGCTTAGCTTCTTGCTGGCGGGCTTCGATTCCTTGGCGGTTGTATTCGCGACTGTCGCGGACTTCTTGGTCGCTTTGGTCGTCGTGGCCTTGGTTGCTTTTGCGTTTGGCTTGGCCACTGGTTTGGTTTTCTTTGCAATCGTCTTGGTCGTCATTTTGCTTTCTCCCTAGATATGAGTTTTGTTTCTGTCTTACGACATACTCATGAAGCCATGCAGTTGCGAACTGATCAAGCGATGCTGGAAAGATTCCGGAAAGAATCAGCGGATCAGTTATGACGGTAACGAACTTGAAAGCCGAACAGGAAAAACCGGGGCAGACGCTCGAAGCCACTGGGCTGGTTCATGGAGCATCTTCGCGGCTGATGGGTGCGCATTTCAAGGACGGTTAACGTGAATCAGCTCCCGAGCTTCCTTTTGAAATATCTGGATTTCAAATCTATGCTGCCAAGATGCCTGGTTTCCCAGAGAGAACAAAGCATCCGCTGCAGCATCTGCCTTCTTGAGCCACTCAATCGCGTTGCTTTCTTGTTTAAGCTGTTTATAGGTCATAGCTCGTAGATACCAACTGCAATTGACTTGCCCATTACCCATCACTCGTGCCGAAGACTCAACGAGTTGTTTCATCGCTTCTTCGAAATGACCTGCTCGATAGAGGATCGCGCCATAATTCTCCGCAACTGTCAGGTTTGTCAGCGAAGTATTTCGCATTTGCTCAGCGGATTCAAGCAATGGGGCGTAGTCGGAAACGGCATTGGGGCCTAAGGCAAATGTTCTAAGCATTGTGTTCAAACCCGCTTCTGACGAGCCAACCGATTCGTTAGCGATTCGATTGCAGAGCTCACTGTAGAGTTCAAATTCGCCGCGACTTACGTAAAGCACCGCAAGCAATTCACTCGCGTTGTTGATCGGGTTTTTATCACTTATCAGTTTTAGGTCGCTTTTTCCCTTTTCGACGTCACCACGCAGGATGTAGGCGATCGCGCGATTTTGTGTGGGACCATTATTTCCGGTCTTTGGATTTGCATCGTAGGCGGCAGTGAGAGAAGCGATGGCTTCATCGAATTGCCCCAGCCTCGTTTGCGAAACGCCTAACCAATTCCACGCGATCTGATGTTCCGGATTTAGCTCGGAAACTCGTTTATAGTCAGCAATTGCCAGGTTGAAACGAGATAAATGATAGAAAATCCTTCCTCGCATCAATAGCCCGCCGACGTGGTCAGTGTCCGCTTGCAAAAGTTGATCTAAGACCCTGAGCGCCGACTCCAAGTCGTTCTTCTTTTGATGAAATTCTACTTCCGCGAGCAGTTCATCGATTTTTTGAGCAGTGTTTCGCTTTCTAAAGGCATCGCTATTGCTGTACGCGAAGCCACGAGAGGCGTTCCAGATGATTACGTTTCCGCTTGAGTGAATCCCGGCCAGTTGACGTCCATCGGGACTCCAGGCTAATTGCTTTGCGCCGCCGGCGCCTTCGCTGAGCGTCAAGAGTTCCTCGAGTGTCTCGGCGTCGAGGATCTTGACCTGCCCTCGACTATCGGCGGACGCGATGCGTTTTGCATCGGGGGACCAAGCCAAGCTCTGAATCCGGGCTTGATGAATGGCCAGCGACTTAACGAGTTTCCCATCTACCGCATCCCAAATACAGGCCAGCCCAGTCACGTTGCCACCCACGATTCTCGTTCCACTGGGATTCCAACCTATAGCGCTGGCGGATTCGCGAGTCGATCCAAATCGCATCTTGAGAAACTTGTCCCCCGCTTCCGCATCGAAAATGTAAACCCAGCCTGCATTCCCAAGGGTGCCACCATCGCTTTCCTGTCCTTTTCCTGCGACCGCCAGCCTGCGATGGTCCCGCGCCCACTGCGCGTCCTCAACAGCAAGTACTTGCGTACTGAAAACACGTCCTTTTTCACCGGCATTCCAAATCTCGATGTCGTATCCACTCCCTGACGCTCCCATGGGTTTCCATTTTGAAGTTACCACTGCGACCTTGGACTCATCTCCGGACCAAAGGATTCGTTCTTTGTTCGAATCGAAAAATAACTGTTTATCCTTGTTGTTTCGATCGCGAGCGCAGGATTCCAGATATACCTCCATGTCCGCCGATTTTGGTTGATTGTCGCTTTTGTCCTGCCCGTGCAAGTCCCGGGTCTGAACTACTTTTCTGGTTGCAATATCGATCGAAAACATTGAACCACCTTCCGACGTACAACTTATATTTGACGAATCGGCAACCCAAGTGATCGCAGAGGCCTTTGTATTGCCTAGAGAAATGCGGTGAAATGTGGGACTCTCCAGCACGTTCCATGTTAGCACTCGTTGATCGGAACTCCCTGTTACCAATCGGAGACCGGTCGGGTCCCAGTCGACGTCATTTACGGCTCCATCATGGCCAAACAGCGTCGAGTGCTTCCTTCCGTCCGCTAGTCTCCAGATGTGGGCGACGCCGTCGGCGCCGCAAGTCGCGAACGAAGGGTATTTTGGGTTGGCAGCAATTCCATGAATCCCGTTGTCGTGGGCGTGGAAGTTCAGCA
>JAYVHC010000638.1:0-4464 GCA_043771575.1 Planctomycetia bacterium | reverse complement strand
CTGCAGAAATTGGCCTAAACGAATAAGCGACGGTAGAACCGGTCATGGCGGGCTTTGGGGTTTGGCGGGAGGCAGGCAGACGAAAGACTGGATTCATTTTGTTCGATGTAAAGGCGGTTTTCTAGTCTCCTGCCCCCATTCTGATAGGATTTGAACCTTATCAAGCCCAATAGTGTCCAGTGGCCGACGCTGTCAGCGTCGGCTCGGATACGGCAGCATCCGCCACGTTATTCAAGTTCGATCCATCGCATTCCAAAAAGTACAGCCTTGATGACAACTGCTACCAACTTAAACGATCCGTTGATTGTCGACGTAGCCCTGGCGGCGAGGCTGGAACGGACTGAGGCGACTGCCAATTCGCGGTTTATAGAAGCCCGCCGCCGAATTTCGCCTGATAGCAACGCGGATTGGATCGAAGTGGCGGGAACCTATGCGATGTTTGACGGACCGGATTCGCCTTGTACGCAGACCTTTGGGTTGGGTATCAACGGTAACCCGACCGCAGTGGACTTACGGACGATCGAGTCCTTTTTTTTCGAACGAGGCGCGGCGGTTCATCACGAAGTCGCACCGCTCATCGCGCCAGAGCTGATTGTTCGTTTGAACGATCGCGGCTACCACCCAATTGAGTTTACGAGCGTCATGTATCGCCGAATTGGTCCAAATGTACCGATGCCAATGCCTCGTAATCCGATATTGAGAGTAAACGTCGCTTCGCAGAATCAAGCTGAATTGTGGGCTCAGACCTCCGCATGTGGGTGGTGTGAGCATCCCGATATGATGCAATTGATTCTTGACCTCGCACAAAATTTTGTCGTCACGGAGGGCGCGACCGCCATGTTTGCCGAGCTCGATGGGCGGCCAGTTGCAACCGGCGTTGTTGCAATTGCGGGTGGAATTGCACTGCTTGCAGGGGCTAGTACGATCCCCGATGCACGAAAACAGGGCGCACAATCCGCACTGCTCGCCCAACGCCTGCAGTTTGCCGTCGATCAAGGTTGCGACATCGCCATGATGTGTGCACTTCCGGGCAGTCCGTCGCAACGCAACGCTCAGCGCAATGGGTTCCATATCGCTTACACACGCACCAAGTGGGGACTTCGAATCTGAGATTCGGCGAGGCGGTAAACCGCCGTAGTGTGAGGAAAATTAATTTAAGCAATAGTGCTTTGATGTCTCCAATGTGTCATACTTCATGTTCGCAGTAAGGTCGCTGTTATCTAGCCCGTAAAGCTCATGGGACACCACAATCTCGATTTCGAAACGATGATTTATGCATCGCCAATCGGATTGACTTAGGTGATTTGTAGAGTTTTGCGCTCGCAATCGAGGCTGTGCTAAGCCAGAGGCGGACTACTTTTTACCATTCAGGGGAGTACACATTCTATGAGAACAGCAAGCAAGCGTGCAGGCTTTACACTGGTCGAGTTGTTGGTGGTAATCGCCATCATCGGAATACTAGTGGGGCTGCTATTACCGGCGGTACAGGCAGCGAGAGAAGCTGCCAGAAGAATGCAATGTTCAAACAACCTCAAGCAACTAGGGCTGGCGTTTCATAACTACGAATCGACTCATAAGTCTTTTCCTTCGGCATATTACGTTTGGCAGCCAGCCCCGCCCTACAATGTTCAATCTGGAATGCTGGGCCTGCTACCTTTCATGGAGCAAGCACCGCTTTATGCACAGTACGATTATCGATTTACACCGTCGACTACTTACGGTGGTGCGATTGGTGCAGCGAACGTCAATGTCATTTCGAGGGTCCTGCCGATGTTTGTCTGCCCTTCGTCTCCAGGGGAGGCGTCGTCACGCGTTTACACTTGTGCCATTCCCGCAGGAGCGCTTTTGCCAGGTATGCCCGCGACAAGTTGGACAGCCGCCCCGAGCGATTATGCGGTGACCACCGGCGTGCGAGCCACTTTTGGAAACATCGCCTACAACGGCAATCAAGGTGGACAACGCAATGGTGCTTTGGTAGCGGCCACTTTTCAGGCATCCAGCAGCAGCAAGATTGCCAACATTACTGATGGAACCTCCAACACGTTTTTGCTGGGTGAACGCACTGGTGGAGATAAGATTTACTCGGGCACCAAGCAGATCAGTGTGCCTGCAATCTTAGGAGCGACGAACGGTGGTGGTTGGGGAGACCCTTTGATGGGCGAGAATTGGTTGGCCGGTGCAGTACGCGGGGCAACCGGTTATCCGATTGCTGAAGGCGGCTGTGCCATCAATTGCACGAACTTTCGCGGACAGGGTTTTCATGGATTCCATCCCGGCGGAGGTCAGTTCTTAATGGCTGACGGCTCCGTTCAGTTCAATTCGGAGTCTATTGACGCGTTTATCTTTGCAGCTCGCATCACTCGCGAAAAGGGCGAGGTTGCAGCAACCGACAACTAAGCGGCGAGCCTGATCGTAAATTTATAGATGCACCAAGTTTCACTTGGTGCATCTTTTTACGTCTCTATTAATAACTCAAAGTAAGTTACAGTTTATGCCAAGTCGCAAAATGAATGCCTCGGTTTGTTTGACCCTTGCCATCGGCTTTTTGACGGCTGGATTTGTTGGTTGCGGCCCCAAACATCCCAACGAAAAGCAGGTCTTCAAGGTCCAGGGAATAGTAACCGTCGATGGTGCTCCTGTCCCAGAGATCCAAGTTGCCTTGCACCCGGTTACGCCCGCCAACGACGATCGGCCAACTTTTCCTCAGGGCTTTACAGATGCCGAAGGCAAGATTCGCATCTCGACCTATGCCGAAGGTGACGGCGCACCCGGCGGTGAGTACAAAGTGACGTTTATCCTTCAAGAATACAACATTCTGGGTCGGAACTTTGCCGGTCCCGATAAACTCAAGAAAAAATATGCCGACCCCAAAACCACTCCCTTTTCGCTCACGCTAGCTGAGGGCAAGCCCAACGACTTAGGCATAGTCGAGTTGACGACCGAGTAAACGTTGACGAGCGCGGGGTGCCGCGTACTCTGCCCCAAAAGCTCGACAGAAGTCACGCCCTGGGCTGATAGCAACTATTGTAGAACGATTGTCCTCAATCGTTCCGGAAAGCTGGCTGGCTCACTTGAACGTTTCCATCCGTTGGAAAAATGCGAGTTGACTTCGGACTGTTGCCCTTCGGCAGAACGGTTGGGGACAACCGTTCTACACTTTTTGGGTAAAAAAGTTTCGACCTCGACTCTTTACGCCTGCTTTACTCGCGACTCTCCCCGAGACGTCGTGCGGTGAGGGAGAGTGACAAAAGGCACAACTTAAAACTGTACAACCTCTTCATCGGTGGGATCTAACTAACTCGAACGACGGCGCAAATCTAAGGTCAATGGGAACAGCGGATTGTGTTCGCTCGCGGGAAGATTAATTTGTCCTGGGGTGTGGCCCATGCGGAAGAAACGGGCAGCGCGGCGGGCTTCGGCTTCGTAAGGGTTGACGGGAAACGATTGGTAATTGCGACCGGCTGGATGGGCGACGTGAACCATGCAGCCACCGATCGAACGACTGGCCCACGTATCGAGGATGTCAAACGTCAGTGGACTGTGAACGGGAACCGTGGGATGCAAACAACTGGCGGGTTGCCACGCGCGATAACGCACCGCTGCCACCATTTCACCAGGCACGCCAGTCGGAACCAACGGGACTTTGCGACTATTGCACGTCACGACATAACGGCCTGAAGTCACGCCGTTCAGTTTCAACTGCAAACGTTCGACCGAAGAATCCACAAAGCGAACGGTGCCACCACCTGCGGGTTCTTCGCCAAGTACGTACCAAGGCTCGATTGCCGTGCGCAGTTCCATCTGCAATTCGTCGCGGACCAAGTCGCCGATCTTCGGAAAACGAAATTCAAAATGCGTTGCGAACCAATCGGACTCAAATTCGAAACCGCTTAATTTCAGGTCCGAGATAACTTGCTTAAAGTCTTCCCAAACGAAATGCGGCAACAAGAATCGATCGTGCAACGCCGTGCCCCATTCAACCACGGGTTGTTCGTACGCTTGCTCCCAAAATTTGGCAATGAGCGCGCGGATCAGCAATTGCTGTGTAAGGCTCATCTCGGCGTGCGGCGGCATTTCGAACCCGCGCAGTTCGACCAACCCCAAGCGTCCCGTTGAACTATCAGGCGAATAGAGTTTATCGATACAGAATTCAGCGCGATGCGTGTTGCCTGTTAAATCGGTTAGCAAGTTACGAAAAATACGATCGACCAGCCAAGGCGGACAAGGAATGCCGCGCGGTGGCACAACTGAAAACGCTAAATCAAGTTCATAAAGCGCGTCGCGTCGACCTTCGTCCACGCGCGGCGCTTGGCTTGTCGGGCCAACAAACCGGCCGCTGAATAAATACGATAGTGACGGATGGTTGATCCAGTACGCAATGATGCTCTTCAGCAAATCAGGTCGGCGCAGAAACGGACTGTCCGCTGGCGTGCGACCGCCCAAAACCACGTGATTGCCGCCACC
>JAYVHC010000637.1:0-10213 GCA_043771575.1 Planctomycetia bacterium | reverse complement strand
ATTCAGGACCCAGCTCATTTGGGATTTCCGATCGCCGAAATCGACCCCGATGGAACTTGTACTATCACGAAATCCGAGTGCTCAGGCGGTCGAGTTACGGAAGCCACCGTAAAGGAACAATTGATCTATGAAATTGCGGATCCCAACGGATATCTCAGCCCAGATGCAACGGTTTCGTTTCTGAGTTTACAGGTCCAACAGTTGGGAACAAACCGCGTCCGTGTTAGTGGAGCTAAGGGGCGCCCGTGTCCTCCAACTCTAAAAGTAAGCGCGACCTTTCGCGATGGATTTCGGGCGGCTGGCATGTTAACGATTTTTGGACCGCAGGCAGTAATCAAAGCTGGCCGCTGCGGTGAGATCGTTTTGCAACGGCTGCGTGACGCGGGGCACGATTTTCGAGATTCAATCATCGAATGCCTTGGTAACACTGCCACTGTTCCCACCGCCGCATATTCCTATAACAGCTCCGATCTGCTTGAATGCGTTTTGCGGATCGCAGTCGAATCCGAGTCCAAGCAATCGGTCGAGCAGTTCACTCGAGAGCTGATGCCTTTGGTCACTGCGGGACCGCAGGGCACAACCGGCTATGCGGAAGGAAGACCGCGCGTGCATGAAGTTTTTCGTTACTGGCCGTGTCTGATCGAGGCGGATACCGTCGCGGCCTGCCTTGACTACTTTGATTCTCCCGACTCGCTGGCTATTCGCAAACAGTCGGCGACTTGGCCACCCGCTGGGCTGCGCTATGCACAAACGGCTCTTCCAGACGATCCGTTTCCCGCAGTAAAAAATCCTGACCAAGCACGCTGCTTGGCGGATCTTGCCTATGGCCGGAGTGGCGACAAGGGAACTGCCGCGAACATTGGAATCCTAGTAAGGAGTCCTGAGAATTTTGAATGGCTGAAAGCGTGGCTTACGGCTGATCGGGTGGCGGAGTTCTTTCAGCCGATCGGGATTTGTTCCGTCGAGAGGTTTGAATTGCCCAACTTGGGTGGCCTCAATTTTCTGGTGCGGGGAATATTGCGGCGCGGACTGCGGAACGATGCTCAAGGCAAGTCGCTCGCACAAGCCCTGTTGACGCTGCCGCTCGACGGCAACCCTCAACATCTTTCCGAGAACGCAGTGGCAGCGAAAGGTCACTCTCGGCAAGCGTGACCCACAGCGGGTGCTAACTGCAGCGGGTTGCACCTGCCCGATGCGACCTAAGCGGATTTTCGAGTCGAACTTTTTTTTGTGAATGGGCGGGAGTGATGAACGGCGCGAAAAAAAACGAACTTGATTTAGAATTGCCAGGTGCTCAAGCCGACTGGCCACCTTTGGCTAACTCCACGATCGGACAAGTATTGAGAGAAACGGCCAGGATCTTTCCGGACCACGATGCAGTCATCTTTCGCTATCCACACTGGCGCCGCAATTGGCTTGAGTTTGATCAGGAAGTAGATCTTGTAGCACGAGCACTGTTGGCAAGCGGGCTGCGTCGTGGAGATCACTTTGGAATTTGGGCCACCAACGTTCCCGAGTGGGTCTTGTTGCAATTTGCAACGGCACGCATTGGCGTTGTACTGGTCACGATTAACCCGTCCTATCGACCTAATGAGCTGGCCTTCACGTTACGACAATCCGATGTGAAGGGATTGGCGCTGATCGACCAATTCAAAACTACAGACTATTTTTGCTCATTGCAACAAGTCGTTCCTGACCTATCCACACACCGACCTGGATTGCTTGCCAGTCAAGATTTTCCCCATTTGAAATGGGTCATCGCGCTCAGAGGAGTTGCCCCAGCGGGAACCATTTCATGGTCCGAGTTTCTCAAGCTCTCCGACACAGTTTCAGCGGAGCAGTTAGCGAGCGCCGAAGCTCAAACGAAGTGTACAGATCCGATCAACATCCAGTACACTTCCGGTACGACCGGCGCACCCAAGGGGGCCATGCTCTCGCATCGCAATATCCTTCTCAACGCTTATTATGCGGGACTCTCGCAGCAGTTTGATGCTCAGGATCGACTGTGTATTCCCGTTCCGTTGTATCATTGTTTTGGTTGTGTGTTGGGCACTTTGTGTTCTATCGTGCACTGCGTGGCGATGATATTTCCATCGGAGGGCTTCCAAGCAGGGGCCGTACTTGAAGCCATTGAGCTCGAAGGCTGTACGGCGGTTTACGGAGTACCGACCATGTTCATTGCCATGTTAGAACACGCTGATTTCCCACAACGGAGGTTATCAACGCTGCGCACCGGTATCATGGCCGGCAGCCCTTGCCCGATCGAAGTGATGAAGCGGGTCACCGGCGAAATGGGCGCACAGCAAATGACAATCGGTTACGGACAAACTGAGGCTTCGCCCTTGATCACGCAGACGCGGGCGGACGATTCCCTGGAACTGCGAGTTGGGACTGTCGGTAGAACACTGCCAGGGGTCGAAGCCAAAATCGTCGATCCTGAAACGGGGCTCGACTTAGGCGATATGCAACGCGGTGAATTGTGTAGCCGCGGCCACAATGTGATGTTGGGTTACTATCACTCGCCTGAAAAGACGGCGGAAGCGATCGATGCTCAGGGTTGGCTGCACACGGGTGACTTAGCGATGCGGGAACCTAATGGTTACTATCGAATCACTGGTCGGCTAAAAGACCTCATCATTCGCGGTGGAGAGAATGTGTTTCCCCGGGAGATTGAAGAGCAACTCTATGCGCATCCGGCTATCCAAGATGTCCAGGTCATCGGAGTGCCCGATCGCAAATTCGGTGAAGAGGTCATGGCTTGGGTTCGTCTACGCGAAGGGAAAACGGCGCAAGAAGAGGAATTGAAGAGTTTTTGCAAAGCCCGACTGGCACACTTCAAGGTCCCGCGTTATTGGAAATTTGTAGAGAGTTTTCCAATCACCGTAACGGGCAAAGTGCAAAAATACAAAATGCGCGAAATAAGCATTGTAGAACTTGGCTTGCAGGAAGCGGCCAGTATTGAGACTGCTTAGATTGGTTGATCGGCGACATGTTTTGCCAATTGACAGTGCGTCTAGGTAAATCAGAGTAGCCTCTCCCGTGGGTCGCTCCTTGCCGGGCAACGCTGTGAAGCATTTTTAGGCATTACCAACAGTCGCAAGGTCACACTCGGCAAGAGTGACCCACGGTGGGTCGCATCTGCCGGATGCGACCATGAAGTACCTGTAGTTTAAAAACGCACGAATTCGCTGACGCAAATGCGTCACAGCGTTGTCCTGCCGGGTGCAACTACCGGGGCCCGAAGTTGTGGTCGTTGGCTGTTTGTGGTTCGTTCAATGCTTGTTCGCTGGTCGCGAATCGTTTGGCATTTGACAATCTCCGAGTAGGTTGAGTCATCTGCTCCGAAATTCGCGGCTAACGCCGACGGCTCACTAAAACGAAGCCACTTACAGCACGCGCTGCCTGGTTGGAAATGAACCAACATCTAAATAGTTTTGAATGTCGCAACTCTCCATCGGGTGCGCTATCCGGTTGTCATCCATTTCGGCAATCGCTTTTCCAGGAAAGCTGCTAAGCCTTCAGTTGCTTCAGAGCTCCGCCGTGCGCCTAAGTGAACTTCCAACAGGTGTTCTGGCGAAAACGATGCTGCGGGCATGTAGGTTTGATTCAAGAGCAATTTGGTAGCGGCAATCGTTTGCGGACCACCTGCCAAGATACTCTGCGCAACCACCAGGGCACATTCTGCCAGCCTGCTGGGATCGACCACTCGCTGAAGTAAACCGATCTGCTGAGCTCGCACTGCGTCAATGGGCTCGCCGACTAAAAACAAATCGCGCAAGTCTCCTTCGCGAATTTTGGGGCTCATTACGGCGCACACAAGAGCAGGCAGTAATCCACGTCTCGCTTCAGGAAATCCGATCTTCAGGTCGCTGGTGCCAATGGCGATATCACAGGCGGCCATCAATCCAGCTCCTCCGGCGAAGGCACCACCGTGTGCCGCCGCAATCGTGATCAATGGCGTGCTGCGTAGCAACGCTAAGCTGCGCGCCACGCACTCAGCCGAGAATTGCACGAGCTCAAGATTGGATGCCTCAGCTAGATCTAAACCAGCCGAAAAAACTGGTCCGGCGCCTTGCAGAATCAATACTCTTACGCTTGTTTCACTGGCCAGCTGCTCCACTTGAGCACATAATTGCTGCAGCAAGTCGATGCATAAGGCATTGCGTTTTTCTGGACGATTCAGAGTCACCTGTGCAATCCCAGGGTGGCTCAAGTCGACGATTATCATCTCAGTCATAAGCGTTTTCTTCCGATTTGCATGTGAGCCTGATGGATAGCTGCGCTGTATTGCGAGTGCGCGGTATGATGGAGTGCGAACGATGGACGTTTGACACGATTCTCGGGCTGAGCCACCACGTGGCCGGCGCAATTCTACACTGACTAAGCAACTGAAACTCAATCCCATACGCGAGTTTGCCATGGTGTCATCTTATATCGTATCCGGGTGTCGGACTCCTCTAGGTAAATACTTAGGTGGACTCTCGACTGTGCGTCCGGTTGAGCTTGGAGGCCACGCGCTTGGCGCGACGGTAAATCGCGCAGGGATAGACCCTGCGACCATCGATCAAGTCATCATGGGACAGGTTATTTCGGCGGGTGTGGGACAAGCGCCTGCTCGGCAAGCCAGTGTGTTTGGAGGACTTCCCAAGAGCGTGGGGGCAGTGACAGTCAACAAAGTCTGCGGTTCCGGTCTATACGCGGTGATGATGGCAGACACGGCAATTCGAGCTGGCGAGTACCAGCGCGTCCTGGCGGGAGGCATGGAGAGCATGAGCCAAGCGCCGCACTTACTTCGGCAAGGTCGTAGCGGCTGGAAGTACGGTGAACAGCTTTTGATCGATGCGGTCGACATTGATGGGCTGCGATGTGCCAGCCTTGACCAAAGCATGGGTTGCATTGCGGAGTGGACGGCTAAGGAAGGTAAGATTTCTCGTCAGGAACAGGATCTGTGGGCGGTTCGTAGTCACCAGCTGGCCGTCGCCGCCCAGGATGCCAATGCATTTGCCGCTGAGATTGTCCCCGTGACTGTCATGGAGGCGAAGCAACCTGTCGTTCGCCAGATGGACGAAGGGCCGCGGCGCGACTGTAGTCTCGAAGTTCTCGCTAAACTAAAACCTGCCTTTGCTTCTACCCTGGTCGATAGGGAGAAACAAGGCAGCGTCACGGCGGGCAATGCTTCGACGCTTAGCGATGGAGCTGCTGCGGTATTGATCGTGGACGAAGCTACTCAGCGGAG
Source organism: Planctomycetia bacterium (assembly GCA_043771575.1). Classification (GTDB taxonomy): domain Bacteria; phylum Planctomycetota; class Planctomycetia; order Pirellulales; family Pirellulaceae; genus Aureliella. The sequence continues at coordinate 4,977 of JAYVHC010000637.1, read as the reverse complement.
CCTCAAGACCGATTGGGCCTTTCGCATCGTTGGGCATTGTTCGTATGCCGCGGACCATCAGAAGATTTTTACCGCGCCCGTGGGGGCTGTACGAAAACTACTGAATAAACTTGGCGTGGAGACTGCAGAGGTAGACTTGTTCGAGCTCAATGAAGCCTTCGCGGCTCAAACGCTCGCATGTATGCGCGAACTCGATCTCAAGCCTGAGCGAGTAAATGTTCATGGCGGAGCGATTGCTCTCGGGCATCCCCTGGGCTGCAGCGGAGCGCGAGTCTTGGTGACGCTGCTGCATTCTTTGGTCGCCAAAGACCTGACGTGCGGCATAGCTTCGTTGTGCTTGGGAGGCGGCGAAGCGGTTGCTCTGATGGTCGAGCGAGTCTAGTCGGGTACACCGGAGACAGACGATTTTATGTTTCGCTTTGTAATTGCAAGCGAAATTGAGCCTGAGGCGCTAGCCGATTTCCGATTAAACGATTTTGGAGATCTTCGACGCCATCTTCGAAATCGAAGATGGCGTGCTGTGACGACGAGCTTAGCCCGCACTTTAGTTTACTTATTCGCTTGCTTGTCGAACGTGGCGACCATGCTGGCCATTGCCTTTTCAGTCATGCGATCAGCCAATTCCGTCACCGGCGACGCCTCCGTCGATTCCAGGGGTTGCATTCCCGACTTCTCGGCGACCAATAATTGGAGCAACATGCCCAACATGCCTGATCCTAGCGGCGAGTCATCTCCATGGGGCGAACTGGAAACGAATAAACGTTCCGGCACCAGCGGTTGCTGACTAGTTGAGAATTTGTCTGCAACCTCCTGCAGTGCGTAAAGCCTCGGATCGCCGAAGGAACGGATCTTACGAGTCAACACGGTAGCTTCGGACAAACCAATTTGCATAATCTTTTGACTTTCGCCTCGACCGGCTAGAACGCGTTCTTGACTGTCAGCTTCGGCCAGCAAAACCTTTTGTTCTGCTTCGCGGCGCGAACGTTCGAGGGCAGCATCGGCGATAACGACCGTTTGCTGAGCCTGCTTGCGGGCGCGAGCCAATTCAGCTTCACCTTGTGCTTCCGCGATCTGCGCTTGCACTTTGGCATTGGTCAGCGACGTTTGCATATCCGCTTGCGCCTCAGCGGCTTTAAGCTCTCGTAACTTCTCGGCGGCCGTTTTGCGACGTTCAAAAGTCTCCAACTGTTCGCTTGACAACTGCCGCTGACGCAACTGCTCCAAGAGCGTCTCGATCTTGTCATCGCCCGGCGCGTTGGATGGTTTGCCAATCAGGACGTCAACACACTCGATGTCAAACGCGCGAAACTTGCCTCGCAATTCCTCGCGCGCCTCTTGCTGTATCTTGTCGCGATCATGGAGCAATTCGAGCATCGTCTTTTTGTGCGCCACGTCGCGAAAGAACGCGCTCAACATGGGATCGATCGTTTGCGTGATCAATTTCTTGACATCACCAAAACGCTGAATGACACTGGGCGCACGTTCATAGTCAATGTGCACTACGACGCTCAGGGGAAGCAGTGGTTCGTATGCATCCTTGGTTACCAAGTCTATTGATCGCAGCGATTCGTCATACTTATGCGATTCACTTCTGCCTGTGATCCAGTGCAACACAAAGTTTGTGGTCGGCACCAAGATGATACTGCCGGCGTACCGATTGAATGCATACTTGCCAGGCCCAAAGGTTTTCTCCCAGACACCCTTTTCACCGGTTGCCACTTGTTCACCGTGACGAAATTGTTTGCCAGACAGGTCATCACCGTGGCGCCCGATATAACTGACGACGACTCCGACATAACCAATCGGAACAACCGTCTTGGGAATCATTTCAACGGTTGCGAACCAACGATTGATGAAGTATGTACCGTCGATCAGCGTCTGGTATTGGCGACCGCGACGGCCGCCAGCCTGAAGAAAATTTTCGGCGGCTTGGAAGTTATTATGAAAGCCCGCCGAACCAGGTTCACTGCCGACTATCGGCGCGATGATTTCGTCCGGTGGCAGTGAATTACCATCATGTACCGTAACGATGCCAATCGAATCCACTTGAGTCGGTTGGTCGGGTTCGGGCGATTGTTCGCTTGTCATCCGAGCGCCTACTACGATTGGCGAAAAGCCACCAATGTTCGATAGTTCTACGAGGAACTGTTGTAGTGTGGCCGTTTCCTGGCGATTTTGAATCGCATGCAAACCGTAAACCTTTTCTTCGGTAATGGCCACAAACAGTGCTGGGTTGATCGCGTACACACCTTCACGCAAGATCGCTCGTTGGCGACCACGTTGACCGAGCGGAGGTGCAATGCCCTCAAGTGAGCTCGATTGCGGTGTGAGAAACGACCTTGCATCCTGGAACGAATTGCACTCAACTTCGCGGCCTAAAGTTTGGCTGGGCGAAAGTGCTTGACCGTCTCGCGCATAAATGTAGCCAATCTTGCCTTGTGAGATCGTCACGAGCGGCGCACGATGGACTCGGTACTGCCATCGCCATATTCCGAAATGCAAACCACCACGCAACAATTCAGATTGGAAACCCGCCTCGCCATCGAGCGCGATAATCTGACCCTCCGGTACCGAACCCTCCGCTGACCAAAGCTTTTCCACTACTCCTACAGAGTTGTTAGGAATATAGCGAACACACAACCAGGCAGCGATCAGCAGCAGGCCTGGGACGATCACCAACAGCACTAGCGCGATACCCGCAACACTTCCCATGGTTTGAGCCAAGAAAAGGTTGCTCGAAACAAAACTTGTAGCCATTTGGCTAGCTCCTTACGGGAGCCGCATTGAAGATCTGACACAGTAGACGCGACGGCGATTCCAGCCTCAATGCACGAATGCATAGAGCGGGTAATCGTTGGGCTTGGCGCGAATGCGTTCCAATAGAAAAGTGGATGGCACACGAAGCCGTGCGCCTACATGTCTTTACTCAAAGCAGACTCGAAGAACAAGCGCCAGCAAATTCATATTGAACTGCTTTCCATGATTGTAAGAACATCTGACAATCGGCTTACGAGGTTAGCTGTCGGGCTAGGATGGAATTATCCCGGTAAAAAAACTTACCCAAGCCCCGAAGCAACTGGAAATCGGTTGATTTCAGTTGCACTGTTGGTTCCCCCGTTCGTGCTGCTATCATAAGACGCAAACGATTCAGCGGCGCTCACTATATTAATTCTACGTTCTGTACAGAAATGTAAAGGGACAATCGCTGAGATTTTTCGCGAGTTCTTTCCAGCTGGGGCAGATATTGTTGAAATATAACTCTGGCGGGGCGGGCGACAGTCGTAGCACTGCGTGCTCTGGACGAAGGAGTTATTACACAGATGGCGCGGCGCGCATCAAGCGTTACAGCAACATGACCCAGGTTTCTTGAAGCGGATCCCAATCCAAGAGTTCGTCCTCAAATTTGGCGAAGAATAGGTCGAGTCCGTCTCCTCCGGTCAACCGATTGCTGCCGCCGTTAGAGTAGACGGTAGTCGCGTTTAGGAGCGACGCCGTTCGGTTGGTAGCCCACTCGGCCAGAATCGCCAGGAGCGCGGCATCGTCGTGGTCATAGTCCGTGGTCCCGCCGAGAAGGAGGTCGTTTTCCGTGCCGCCATCGAGGTTGCTCGCCAGAGCACCTGCGATGAGCAGATCGCGGCCGGCACCGCCCTTCAACACGTTGCCGCCGTCGCCGACGAGGATGTCGTTGCCGGAGCCGCCGACGGCATTCTGGATCTGGTAGACACCCGCGCCCACTCCAGTGGCCGCGTGGAGGACGAGATTGACGGTGACGTGCGTCGTGAAGGCGGAGTAGTCGAGCGTGTTGACCCCACGCGCGCCGGTGACGCTGCCAGCGAGGCTCGCACCCTTGCTGAAGACGAACGTGTCATCCTCGTCCGAGCCGTAGAGGTTTTCGACCGACTTGAACGTGATGTTGTTATTGATCTTCCCCGCGTTGTCGGCGGTGACGCGCCAGGTCGTTGGGATGGCGTTGCTGGCGAGGAAGTCGCTGCCGCCGCCGCCGTTGATCGTCAGGGGCATGTCCGCATCGGTCAAGGCCTCACCGAAGTTATCATCGCCGGCGCTGCCGTTGATAACCACGTCGGCCATGCCCGAATGTAGGACCAGGGCCGCATCGGTGCGCGACAGTCCGTTGGCGGTGATCGAATAATTCCTGCCGTTCGTGGTGCCTTGGTCGTTGAAACGCAAGTGATCGACGCCGCCCTGGCCTTCGATGTTGATCTGGCCCAGAATGGAGTCCAAGCGGTTCTTGGCGTCGCCGACGCTCAGCGTGTCGGCACCGGTGCCGGAGTTGACGAGAACCTGCGTGTCGGGCGGGGTGCCCTCGATCCTGATCGTGTTTCCCCCTCGGCCGGCGTTGAGGGTAATGCCGTTGATGCCGAAGTAACCGACGCTCCGTCCGTCGCCGAGTCTAAGCCTGCTCTCGTAGTTGAGCGTTCTGCGTACGGACGTCAAGGTGTAGGTCTGTGGGGCCGCGCGGCCCTGATCGTTGATGTCGAGGAAGTCGATGCCCTGGCGATCGGAGACGTAGACGCTCCCCAAAATCTTATCGAGCGTGTCGGCGCCGACGTTGACCTGGTCGTTGCCAAATCCAGCGTCCACATTCGCGGTGACGTTCGCGGGCACGCCCAGGACGTTGACGGTATCGTTGCCGATGCCGCCGTACAGATTGACGCGCGCCAAGTTCGCATAGGGCACCACTATGCCCGTACTCGACACACTTGGGTAGCCGACCAAGGGATTCACAGGAGTCACATATTGATAGGTCTGCGCCTCGGCCGTGGCCTCATCGTGCAGGACCAGCGTATTGACTCCCCCCTGACCATCGACGAAGAGGCGCCGCAGTGAACTCAGTTGGTGGGTCAAGGCGCCGAGGTTGATCGTGTCATTCCCGCCGCCCGCGAGCAGTGCGACGCCGGAGAAGGCGTTGTTGACCGTGGGGTTGTCCCAAACGTCGATCGTGTCGCCGCCGCGCCC
>JAYVHC010000636.1:0-3323 GCA_043771575.1 Planctomycetia bacterium | reverse complement strand
TGCCAGACGTGTGTGTGTAGCCAGCGCCCAGGAAGGCCAACAGAGCTAGTCCGGTTGCAGCGGGTTCATACCGCGCATCGGATCCATTGTTTTTACACTGTCCATTGCACTTACCACCATCGTGAACCAACGACCAACCACCGCTTGGCAACTGATGCGCGGCCAACCAATCAAGCGCTCGTTCGACCGCCAATTCACTTTCAAGAGTGCCACCTCGAGCCTTGGCGGTTCGATCGCGATTTTCAACCGACCTGCCCTCGACACCTGTTGCGGCCAGCGTGGCGAGCGAAAAGTCGCTGGTGGCTTCCGACAAGGTGCTCGACAATCTAGTCTGAGCCGTAGATGTTTTTGTGGCCGATGGATCGATCTTCTGAAACTCGCCCAGTAACTGACGAAGCACTTCTTCGGAAGGCGCGGGAACGTTGCGAACTTCGGTCACACTGGCTGAGGGAGCTGCGATGGCATCTCCCGAGGCTAAGATTTCGACAGTTTGGTCGATCTCTTGATCTGTTTGACCTTCACCAGTCGCCGACTCAAGACTGTGTGAAGTTGGAACTCCCACGCGCGGTGCCACGGTCAGCAGCGCCAAAATCAGCAGTAAGATCGTATGCACAATGAAGCTGACGAGCGCTGCGGGCATACGCGCTACAATGACCGCCCAGTTTGGATTATGAAGTCTTTCTTGATTCAAGGGCAAAAACGGGAGGGCGACGCTCCTGCGGAGCCTTAGGGTGCCACGGTCGTTCGTCCCTAAGTGGACCGATGCCACATTCGAATCGAGTGAATCTGATGCAGTGCTAGCAATTAGTGGCGGGGGAGCGTTGTAGTTGACACAATTGGTAGTATCCGTACCACTGGTGGGAGCGTTAGAATCGGAATGGGGCAGCCGTGGATCGACGAGCGCAGCCGGTGGCGGCGCGATGGGCGGTGCGTCGATTTGCAGTCGGTTAGGCATGGTTTGCCGAAGATTCCAAGGCTCTTGACCGAGAAATTATAGTCAGCCAACTTGAGCAGGGCTTATTCGGTCTAGTTTAGCTCGCCAACACGACTGTGGACGGAGAACCACACATCAAAGTTAACTTTTCCCGCCAGCTCCCGACACGCACCGAGGTTGGATTCGAAGCTTCTAAATGCTATAGCGGGCTAGGGTTATGCGCAGCTAAACTGCAGGAAATTCGATTGCCTGAACGGATTCCTGCATTAGTACAACCATGCTCACACTTCCACGCTTGAAACTCGTTGTCCAGCGAATTGCAATTGCTGCCGTTTGCGTGTTGACACTTTGGGCACACGCTTTACACGCGAAACACACCTTCGATCCTTATGTTGCAGTGGGTGTTGATGACGCCTCGTTGAATGCACTGTGCGCGACCTCGCCGGATCGAGTTTGGGCTGTCGGTGATCGCGGAGCAATCTGGGCGACAGCGGATGGCGGACGCAAATGGATACGACAAGAATCGGGGACGTCAGCGAACTTGCACGGGGTCGCTTTCAAAAGCTCATCGGAGGGTTTTGCAGTAGGTGGTTTGCCTGGAGTATTGGGGCGGACGAGTCGCAATATCGTGTTGCGCACCGTAAATGGCGGCGAGACGTGGAACGAGTTACCCAGCGAAGGAATACCGCGATTCACGGGCATGCGAGCCGTCGGTGGGCGCTTGATCGCTTGGGGAGATTATTGCCCCCAGCGAAAGACCGGAATCTTTTACAGCCTCGACGATGGCCAGACATGGCAAGCCATAGAGTCGTCCATCGTTCACGTTGCTGCTTTGGGTTCGGACGCAAGCGGTGGTGTGCTGGCGGTAGATCGAGTTGGCAATGCCTTTAACAGCCAACTCGGGCCGCTGCGATCTTTCTTTACTGCGAGCCCACATCAGCCGATAGCTTTTGTCGAACATGTAGGTTCTACGTGGATGGCAGGCGGCGCAAATGGGCAGCTCTTGAGAACCGTCGACGCACAATCATGGAGCCGCATCGCGCTGCCCCTGTCGACCGCAGCGCAGCGCGTGTGCCAGTGGCGAACAATTGCGCAATTCGAAGATCACCTTTGGATCACAGGTACTCCCGGATCGATCGTGCTCCATTCGTCAGATCGTGGAGTAAATTGGCAGATCCTAAGCACCGAGCAGACATTGCCGTTAAGTGCGATCGTGTTCGCTGATTCACAGCGCGGCTGGGCGGTTGGACCGTTGGGCTTGATTATTGCCACACGCGATGGCGGACACACTTGGTACACTCAGCGCCGGACCGCAACACGAATTGGGCTGTTGTCGGTCACGTCAACAGAGGCTCAAGTGCCGTGGCCCGCTTTGGTCGCAACCAGTTGGGATGAGTTAATCGCAGCGAAATCATTAACCTTGTTCACTGAGAATCTTGAACAGAGCGCCGACTATCGCGTCGAGGATTGGAAACTAAATGAGGCCCTAGCGCCTCAGCTCGGCTTGGTCGAACATCAAGCTTGGTTGCAACCCAAACCGACTGATACATTCCAAGGAGATTTGTCCTTGCTGGCGGATCGATTGACCGTTGAATTGCAATGCTGGCGACCGGACGTGATATTGACCGATGAATCGGGGGGACTGCGGTTGACGTTAGCCAATCGGGCCACGATGGCAGCCCTTACCACTGCACTCCAACAAGCGGCAACGGTATCGCCACAGAGTATTGCTCACGAATTGATGCTGCCCGCATGGCAACCTACCAAACTGGCGACCGTAACCGAAGCCAGATCTAGCCAATATGCCGAACATCCGAATCGCTTGATGCGTGAGCCCGGATTGTCAATATGGGATGTGCTCGCGCCCACCGGGGCAATTTACGATGCCAATGCTGCATCCCTACCAATGCGAACGATTCAGCAAAAACAAAGCACATTAGCCAGTAATGCGTCGCTCTTCGGCGGCATCGCGCCGTCGCAAGCCTCACGCCGGCACACAAACGCGCGGAGCCTAGGCAACTACCAATTGATTATGGGGCGAGTGCATCGCATGACCTCGCTGGATAATCTAGTGACCCTGCCGCCCGAAACACCGATCGCAGAATGGCAACTAAAACTCGATTTTGTCTTACGAACACTTCCTCCGCGCGAGCTTGCGCCGTCGTTGATGCGTATTGCCAGCGTCTGTTCAACTCCTCCCCTTTGGCCGCGTCGACAACTGGCGCTCGAAAGGCTAATACACATTCAGCCCGACAGCGACGTGGCTAGTAAAGCTCGATTCCAGTTGCTTCAAATGCTCGGCAGCGATGAATTGCAAGCTTGGCGGCAAGCGGCCGCCAGTGATTCCTCCAGCAATGAGACTGTCGGCAGTCTGCGTCAAGATCCAAGC
>JAYVHC010000635.1:0-2421 GCA_043771575.1 Planctomycetia bacterium | reverse complement strand
CATACCAACTGCGGAAGAGCTGCCATTGAGTTCGAAGGAACTCGCGCTGTGCGTCAGACAGGCGGTCGGTCGGATTGATGTGGTGTTCGTATTCGGAGTTGCCTTCGAGCACCATCAGATACTTGTAGTACAACACCAAATCTGGCCCTTCGTCGAAGGTAGATAGCACGCTGAGCGCTTCGTCCAACTCAGCCGCCAAGCGGCGCGCGTTGGCGTCGCCCTTGGCAGCTCGTTCGCAAAGTTCAATCATGCGGAGCACTTCGCGCGGCAGTGCATTACCCACTCCGGTAATTGCTCCGCCAGCGCCGCAGTGTACGAAGCCATGAAAAACTTGTGTGTCAACGCCGACCATCAATGTCAGATTGGGATTGCCACTGGTGATATGTTCGGCTGCGTAGCTGAGCGACTTAGAGCCGCCGAATTCTTTGAAGCCGATCAAGTTTGGAAACTCACGATGTAGATCGAAAAACAGATCGGCTTTGGTTTCAAAACCGTAGTACGGACTGTTGTAAATCACCGCTGGCAAACCATTGGCGGCTTTAAGGATGCCGGCAAAGTGGGCTCGCTGAGCCGACGTGGAAGTGCCGCGCGAGAGCACTCGCGGGATCACCATCAAGCCTTCCGCTCCGACTTTCTTGGCATGCGCCGCGTGCGAGGCGGCGATCGCCGGATTCTGTGCACCAGTACCAACGACTACAGGCACGCCTGCGGTCGCGAGTGCTCGCACACCGTCACGCCGCTGTTCATCCGTCAATAACGGCCAGTCACCCATTGAGCCGCAATATACAACCGCTCGCATCCCCGTCTCAACCAACTCCTTACCCTTCGCAACCAGGGCATCAAAGTTCGGCTTGCCATCGGCCGAACAGGGAGTCATCAAAGCGGGAATGCAACCGGTAAAAATATTCGATTTGGTCATGAGGACGCTTTAAATAACTATTGGTTTTGTTCAGCGGTCAAGGCCATTACGATCGGAGCAGAATTGTCCGGCCCTTTGAGCAACTCGATCGACTTAACGACCGCCCGCCGTTTGGGACTGACGCTGAGGTAACGAATCTGCTGACCTTGCAGCGCGAACGCGAATTTCGACTCCGGCACATCGACACGACGAATATAGTCCGCGAAGTGAACGCCGTTGACTAGCGGGTGATCTTCGATTTCATCATCGGCGAATCGGAAACGCACAATCATGCTTGTCGTCTTGTTGTTGTCGTAAGGGAATCCCCAGCCACTAACACCGCTGAGCATATGCAGAGTTTTTACAATCATGTTGCACGGCAAAGTCACGCTCTTGGGCATCTTGGGCGGCAAGTTTCCGTTTGGCCCATTTAGCAAGACGATATTCGGCTTCGACTTGCCAAGTGGATCAACCAAGTAGAACGGAACACCCTCGAACTCCTTGGGTTTCCAATCGCGGAAGACCATCCGATCGGGACCGTTGTCATCGTCGCTGAACAATCCTTTGGTACTGATCGCTGTCGCAACGGTTCCCAATTGCAGGGGGACGTATCGACCCTTGCTGGCCAAAAACTCGAGCAAATTGGTCATATCGTCGGATTTCAACTGTTGTTCAAATCCTTCGGGCATCAACGACTTGTTGGTCGACGTGATACGTTCTATATCATCGCGAGCAATCGAGTGACGTTTAGCTTCGGCATCGATCAGTTCGACGGCAGAATTCGACTCGGCGGCGAGCATCCCGCTGAGCACCTGCCCGTCAGCGGTAAGTACTGTGTACCGTCGGAAGTTTCCTTCCACGCTGCGATTCGGATCGAGAATATGAACTAACAGTTCTTCCTTCGGATGCACGGCCATACCGGTCAGGTCGGGGCCGATCTCGTTTCCTTCGCCGGAATGTTTGTGGCAGTTCGCGCAGTTCTTGGTAAATAGAGCTTTACCGGTCTTCGCATCGCCGGTCACGTGCGTGGTAGGTAGGTACGTGTCGAGGACTTTCTGACGATCTGCACTGACCAAGCCGCCGCTTGCCGCCAACAGTTTTTCAGCCGCAATTCGCACCTCATTGTCTGGGTGCGAACGCAGCGATTGACGTTGGTCGAGCGACAAATCAGCTAGGGCAATTGTCCCTTCCTGGATCGACGCCAGCATATCCTGAGTCGTCTTTGGACGCTTCATCAGTACCGAAATCACGTCGCCACGTAGCGTCGGAGTTAACGAAGGCCAAGTTTCTAGCAAAGCTGAAGAAACGTTGGGAGCGGTGGAATCGGCAAGAGCCCGAACCACTCCGGTCGCCACGGCCGGTGGCATTTGCGGTGTGATCGCTTCGATCAGCTGATTAATTACGTCTTCGTTCGATGGATCGAGGCTGATCAAATCGCTGGCGGCGGCGATTCGTTTCTTCGCATCGGCGGCCTTATCTTCCACCGTCGCCACCATGCCTGAGGCGATTTCGGTTGCATACTT
>JAYVHC010000634.1:0-5683 GCA_043771575.1 Planctomycetia bacterium | reverse complement strand
GCGCGTCGAGAACGAAGCCTTCGTTGAACTGGCCCAGCAAGTCAAAGAAATGACCTCCTATGCTAAGAACTACGCGATCACCATTGCTGTAATGGGCTGCCGAGTCAATGGACCAGGAGAAACGGACGATGCGGACCTGGGACTGTGGTGCGGTCCCACTCGCGTTAATCTAAAACGTTCCGGCGAAGCCCTCGGTGCTTTCACTTACGAAGAGATTCTCGGAAAACTCAAACACGAATTGGATCAATTGATCGCCAATCGAGTTTCCACTTGAACCTAAGCTTCCGCTGACTCAGGGAGGTGTTGGGAACAGATTGGCCAATGCATGGCGATGCCGAAGGAGCGGAACGGCTGTATTCAAACAGCTTTTCAAAATCGATTTCCGAGTCAACTAGTCGAAATGTCCGGGACTGCTTGTGCGCGAAGAGTGATTTCATTTCTCGATACGTGTCCAGCTAAGCAAAGAGCTTTTGACAAACTCGCCCTTCGTTCTGGGTGGCGCGTTCCGGTCGGCCTTGATGAGCGTAGACGAGTTTCCAGTGATCGACGCCCACGGCGTGTAATATAGTTGCGTGAATGTCATGAATATGCAGACGATCTTCAACTGCGTGCAAGCCAAGTTCATCGGTGGCACCCAATGTCAATCCGCCACGAACTCCGCCGCCAGCCATCCACATCGAGAATCCATAAGGATTGTGATCGCGACCATCGCCTTTTTCGCTCATCGGTGTCCGGCCAAATTCGCCGCCCCACACCACTAAGGTATGCTCGAGCAAACCTCGCCGCTTAAGATCCTTTAGCAATCCGGCTACTGGTTTGTCGCTTGAACGACATAGTTTGGAGTGATTCTCTTCGAGTTTCGTATGTGAATCCCATTTGCTACCAGCGCCGTGATAAAGCTGAACAAACCGTACGCCGCGTTCAACCAATCGACGTGCCAACAAACAATTGCGTCCAAACGATTCGGTTTCCTTATCATCGATGCCGTATAACTCGAGAGTTTCCGCAGTCTCACCTGCCATGTCAACCGCTTCCGGCGCTTCGGCTTGCATGCTGCCGGCTAATTCATAGGCGCGAATGCGAGCTTCGAGTTCGCTGTTCTCCGGACGTTCCGCCGCGAACTGGCGATTCATTTCGTAAAGCAGCTGCAGTTTGGTCGCTTGGCGTTGCGGGCTGATCGCTTTGGGACGCGCGAGAAACTGAATCGGTTCAGTTCCGCTAGCCATAGGGGTGCCCTGATAACTCGCGGGCATGAACCCCGCACCCCAGTTGCGCGGTCCGTTGATCACTTTGCCCGCTGTATCTTCTACGACCACAAATGCAGGCAAATTGTTGTTTTCCGTTCCCAAACCATACGTGACCCAAGCCCCTAGCGAAGGACGACCGGCCAGAATGGAACCGGTATTCATTTGGCATACGCCGTTCGAATGGTTCAGTCCATTGCCCCAGCACGAGCGAATGACTGCGATGTCGTCCGCGCATTCAGCGATGTTTGGAATCCAATCTGAAAACCACATCCCACTCTCGCCATACTGTTTCCATGAACGCTTCGACGCCATCAACGGTGCATCGTACTCGCCCATCGGCGTAATGATCGGTCCAAAGCTGCTCGGTAGCGGCTGGCCGGCCAGGCGGGTCAATTCGGGTTTAGGATCGAGCAGATCCAGGTGACTTGGTCCACCTTCCAGAAACACAAAGATAACGTTCTTGGCCCGCGCGACGTTATGCGGCTGCTGTATGACTTGATCGCTCGCCCTAGCACTTTCAGCCAAAATGGCTTGCAACGCGACCGCACCGAACCCGGCTCCCGCGGTCGCCAGCATCTCGCGCCGCGAGCAATACCCGCCGCCGCGAGCTGAGGGGTTTGGCAATCGATTCGACATGATGCGAAGTCCGTAGGGATCGTTTAAACACTGTGGCCGATGGTTGCAGTCCAGTTAGTATCATAACCGATTGTTTGTTCACTCCGCAACAAACTAAGCTAGCTGCCCAAACATTGGCGGCTACCAGACAAGCTTGAAGGTGGCCGAAAAAGTTACAAAACACCGCTTTGCAGTGCCAGGTGGCGCTGTCCAATTTGGAAACAGGCACAAACGCACGGCCCCTTAGTTAGGCCTGTTGTCTTGAATCGTGACAAAGTGAGTGACATTTGGCTAGCGTTGCACAGTACAAGCCCGAAGTTTAGAGCAAAATGGCGCTGTCCAATTAGGCATAGTCGTAAAAGCGGTGCAGTGCGTGAGACAATGCCACTTAGTGGACGCCCGACGCCAGTGAATCGCTTTTTCTCAAGAATGCTTTCTGTTGCCAATTTCATTCCTAAGAACCGGTTTCTATTTTTGGACGGTGTTCGCGCTCGCATGCGCCGCATTGTTTTGGCCAGGACTGGTCGGGGGCGAAGTACCCGCTTTTCGCGATGCGTTTCACTTTTACTACCCACAAGCGGTGTGGTTGGATCAATGTGCATTGCAGGGCGAGTACTTTCCACTTTGGCAATGCAACGAATCACTCGGAGTTAGCGTACCCGGCGAGACAACTTCGGCCCTCTACTATCCGCTGCGCATAGCATGGTTCTTGCCGAGTTTATCCGTTGCGCAACGTTTTTCGGTATTTGTGCTCGCGCATCTCTTGCTTGCAGGCTTCGGCATGCAGTACGCTTGCACGCGACTGAAGTTAAGGAGAGAAGCGGGCTGGATGGCAGGAGCAACGTTTGCGCTCAGTTGTCCGATTCTGTTTCAACACAACAATCTAGTTTTCCTATGCAGTGCCGCGTGGTTGGGGTTCGTGCTGGCGGAGTTAAGTTGTTGGCTGCAGCATGGTGAAGTGGACTCGCCAAGACCCCGAATTCCCGTTTTGGCTGGCGCTATTGCCATGATGGTGCTCGCTGGAGATCCCCACGCTGCGGTCAACGTTGTCGTGCTAGCAACTTTTTTCGCAGTGGTGCGCGGATTTGCGTCGCGAAGTTATGTGAGGTTGGGCACTTCACTGATGTGGCTGGCTGCGGTGGTCTTACTAGCGATCGGGTTATCCGCAGTGCAATCGATTCCCAGTTTTTTGTGGGCCGCACAAAGCCATCGATGGTTGGGAAATTCCGACGCGTTATCTGCTGGGTCCGAACTAACGATCGCACCCGTATCAGTTGTTCCAGCCACTCTTGCCAAAATCCTGGCGGAGCCGACCACCAGACCTTCGAGCGCAGTGTACGAATTCAGTTTGTCGCCCTGGCACCTGTTGACTGCGCTCTGGCCAACTTTGGGAGGCAGTTTTGCGCCGGAGAATTCGCGAACATTTTCGTTGATAGCCGCCGAAGGTCGGATGTGGATTCCGAGCCTATATTTCGGCGTCGGGCCCTTGCTGCTACTCATTGGCGGATTTCGGCGTCCCAAGGGGGTGAAACGGAATGGGCTATTGCTTGCTGCCCTCTTGGCGCTGCTCGCGTCTTTCGGTAACTATTCCATGGGATGGCTTGTGCGGGAATTCTTGAGTGCCGGTGGAGCAGATTCGCTATTGCGAAAACTGCCGCCGGATCACTACAGCAGTCTCTACGGTTGGCTGGTCGAAGGGTTGCCCGGGTACAGCCTGTTTCGTTATCCAGCCAAGTGGAGCGCCCTCTTTGTGGCGTGCGCGACCCTAGCCGCAGCGACTCGCATTGCGAAACTCTGCGATGCGGATTTGCTGCGAACGAGTTGGGTGCAGAGTGTAGTTCTTTGGCTCAGCGGACTGGGGTTGATTGTGACGCTTGTCTGTAGCTCGTTTGTCAACTTGGTTGAATCACTGCCAGCCCAGATTCGTCACGACGCCTGGCTGGGCGCGCCGACCAACTCGGCCATGTTTCATCAATTGCTGACCGCCTTTGCAATTCCCTTGCTCGTGCTTGGTGTACTCGTCCTAGTCCGCTGGCGCGAGAGGAAAGGGATGCAGAGTTCGAAGCGGGCATCATTGCCTGTGCACGCCATATTCGCCTGGGTTAGCTTGCTAGAAACGTGTATCGTCGCGACTTGCTGGTGTTCCTTTGTGCCGGTTAAACCAACTGAACCTACGGGCCCCTGGGATGCGGAATTTATTTGGGCGGATGCGAGTGAGGCCAATATTGAGCGAGATGAGTGGTTAACAGATGCGACCCACGATGCTTCTAAGGCGATCACTGATTACCAGCGGATGTTCGCACTCGGTAAACTCGCATTAATTTCTCAGCAACACAACCTCGCTTCGATACTTTCTATCGAGCCAGAAAGAGTCAAACGCCTTCGCACGGGGCTGGCTCAAGTCGATGAGCTGTCGACTACGCAGCCCGAACTGGACGTGATGTTGGCTTGGTTGGGCGTTGAGCGACGATTGGTGCGGACGCGCGGCGAGCGCGTGGCGTTTTCTTGGCAGCGGATTCCTGATGCAAAACGCCTATGCGAATTGCGTTTCGCTGAGCCATCGCAAGCCTTAACTGCTACGCTGAACTGGAAATGGGTCCGATGTGGGCGACTTGAAATCATGATCGACAGTCCCAGCGCATGCAGCATGCTGGTGCGTCAATTCAACGAAGGCGGCTGGCGAATCGTTTCGGATCGCGAGGCAATACATGGGTCGCCGGTTACTCGCGATAGTTCTGGATTGTTCGTTGAATTCGCCATCGCTGCTGGAAAAAGCAACCTCGTGCTGGAACGTGTTCGGTGGCCGTTGCAGGTTGGACTAACGATCAGCTTCGCTTCTTCGTTGTTTGCGATAGGGCTCATTGCCCATCAACTCCGCATGGCGTCGGCAACCAAATCGTGATCGAAGTAATTGATACTCATCCCAGCATCCACAACCACCGCTTGCGCCGTGATGCCGGAGGATCGAGGGCTTAGCAAGAAGACCGCCGTCGAGGCGACTTCATCCGTCGTGAGCGCGCGCTTGCGCGGGATAACTCGCTCAGCGAATAGATAAGCGTCGACGTAACCAGGGATACCCGCCGACGCGCTCGTCTTGAGCAAACCAGCGGAAACCGCATTGAAACGCACTTCGCTAAAGCGACTGAAGGACTTGGTGAGAAACGCTAGCGACGAATCGAGAGCGGCCTTGACGGGTGCCATGAAGCCGTAACTTTCGCTGGCCATGCGAGTGGTCGAAATGCTGATGGTGACCACCGAGCCTTGCTTGTCGATTTGGTCCTTGAGCGCACCCGCCAGAGCCACCAACGAAAAGCAACTGATATCGATCGCCTGTAGGAACTGCTTACGGGTTGTTTCGTGAAACGGATGAATACCGTCACTGTAGTCCGCGAAGGCGATGGAATGCACCACGCCGAAGAAGCCATCAAAATCCTGTTTTAATTGCGCTGCGAGGGCATCGATTTGTGGTTGCTGTTCGACATCGCAAACGTAGACCGGACAGTCGGGAAACAGTTTTGCTACCTGCTCGCGCCGCATTTCGCTGCGCACTACGTAGACGGGCTGGGCACCCACCTCACTGAGATGACTTCCGATCCTGAATGCAACGCTTTTTTTGTTTGCGACTCCAAAAATGAGAATGCGTTTTCCAGAAAGCTGCAAGAAATCCATAGAAATCATCGCTTGAGTCAGATAAAAATGAGCTTGGTAACTGTCAGTAGGTCGTGAACGGCTAAGTTTACATGGGAAGTGGTGACCAATATACTGGCCGACACACATACTGGCCGACTGACTATTGATATGGCCGACTGTTATATTGGCCC
>JAYVHC010000633.1:0-3516 GCA_043771575.1 Planctomycetia bacterium | reverse complement strand
CGGTGTTCAAATGTGAGATTGTGGAACTTACGCAAGTTCACGAACGCAATGGTATTTGTTTCACATAGGGTCTGCCTCTCCAAGCATGCTCAAAAGGTCAGACCCCTTTTGAGGCAACGCCTAGTTTCTGGCAAAGACGGTTTGCTTGAAACAGCCATCCAACCCTAGGCCACAGCAAGACTGCAAGCAAACTCAGAATGGACAGGACCCCGCATTTGGGTAGGAAATGTGACGGTTGAAGAATAAATCCAAGGCTGTGCCAAAGGGATCGATTATGAGGGTTTGCGTAGGAAACAAAGGTGTTTTCGCCAGTGGATTTCATCCAGCGTCGGGAAATCCGTTCGTAAGTGTACGCCGCGCGACTCGGTTCGAGCAATTGCGGCTTCGGCCATTAAATGGGAAACGGTCAGTAAATTCTGCAACTCCCAACCTTCTTCGGAGCCGAAGCGGTGAACTTGAACGTAGCGAGAATAGGCGCGAATCGAGTGCAGCGCTTCTTCAAGTCGGTCGCGCCTGCGTTGCACTCCCACCAAACGCCACATCACGCTTTGTACGGAATTGCGGATGTCAGCGATGTCGAACTGTTCGGACGACTTGTGATTGCTGAGGCTGCTGATGGGAAGAACTCGGTAATCATCGCGCTGCTGCTTCGCCGCCAAACTCGCTTGCTCGCCAGTGCGCGCGCCATAAACAAGTCCCTCGAGCAAGCTGTTTGAGGCAAGTCGATTGGCGCCGTGTAATCCAGAACTCGTGACTTCGCCAGCAGCCCACAATCCGGGCAATTCTGTCCGGCCATCGTGATCTATTTGGACTCCGCCGATCATGTAGTGAGCGCCAGGTCGGACTGGGATCGGATCTCTGGTGGCGTCGAGTCCAAATTTGTTACAGGCCGTGTTGAAGGTCGGAAATTCTTCGACAACCTGGTGAGGGTTTAGGTGACGCAGCGATAAATAGACGCAGGAATGCTGGGTTTTCTCCATCTGCGCGACGATCGCTTGACTGACTACGTCGCGTGGTGCCAGTTCCAATCTCGCATCGTACTTTTCCATAAATCGTTCGCCATTGCAATCGATCAAGTGTGCACCCGCACCGCGAACAGCTTCGGTCACTAGGATGCGAGAACTACCCGCAATGTAAAGCACGGTGGGATGAAACTGCATGAATTCCATGTCGCGCAGACGAGCACCTGCGCGATAGGCGAGTGCATGACCATCACCGGTTGCCACGCGTGGATTGGTCGATTCGCGGTAAACTTGGCCACAACCTCCAGTGCATAAAATCGTTTGTTTCGCCCACAGTAACAGGGGTGGCTGATTGTTGGTCGACACAATTGCACCATGGCAGCGGCCGTCATGTGTGAGCAAATCGATCGTAAACGTGCTCTCCCAGATTTGAACATTCTCACGGGCTCGGGTCCGCTCGATGACGGCGCGCATGACCTCGCGACCGGTCGCGTCTCCGAGCGCGTGAATGATGCGTTGGTGGCTGTGCCCACCTTCGCGGCCGAGCATGATTTGGCCTTCGCGGCGATCGAACCGCGTACCCCATTCGATTAGCTCTGCGACACGTTGAGGCGCTTCATGAACGACTAAATCGACGACCGATTCATCGCACAATGATCCACCTGCGGTCAGCGTATCTTGGACATGATCCTCAAAACGATCCTCCGGATCCCAAACGCTGGCGATGCCCCCCTGAGCATAATTGCTGTTGCTTTCCTGAAGTTTGTCTTTGGTAACGACTACCGCGCGGAGCGCGGGATCGACAGCGTTTGCAGCTCGTAGTCCAGCCAACCCACCTCCGATAATCAGTACATCCGTAAAGTGATGGGATAATTGTTTGGGGTGGAAGTCGACCAAATAACGGGTGGTCGTGGGACCGGGCAAGAAAGTGTCTGCGAGTTTGAGATCGGACATGCAAAATCCCGTAGGCTTGAAGAAGTCCGCACTATTATAGTAGAGAAGCAGCCCCCAACTAGCCTCGGCCTTGCTTTCGTTTAAACGCGTGCCCATTCGGGCCGCCCCGACTGTCTTTCGATGGTCGATTTCGCGGGGCGATACCCACTCGGATAAACGACGTTTTTTCTCAGTTTTTTAAACCGAGAGGGTGGCCTTCGGCGAAGAGTGTCAAAAAAATCTGCTTTTTATTGCCACTCCAGAGGCTTTTGTGACCTAGGTTTCAGTTGTGACTTGCCCTCACACTGAGCGTGGCAAGTACTTTGCCCGAATTCGCAATCCCAATGCCATGTATCAGCCGCCAAAAACTCGCAAAAATCGGCGTCCCAAAAGGACTGCAGCTGCACTTGTCGAGTTGGCGATTTGTTTGCCTTTGATCGTCTTTCTGGTGGGTGCAACCGTTGAAGCGTGCGATCTCATTTTCCTGCGTAACACGTTAGTGACGGCCTGCTATTCAGGTACGCTTGAAGTCAGCCGGGCGGGCTGTACACAAACATCGATCACCAATCAGATCAGCCAAGTTTTGACTGCCGGGCAGATCAAGAACTTTACCATAACCATCACAAAATCCGGCAGCGGTTCCTTTGCCAGTTCCGTCAAAGGCGACCTGATCAAGATACAAGTCGCCGCCGATTCGGCAAGCAACTTGCGGATCGGTCGATTCATTCCAACGTCCGCAAACTCCATAGTCGTGCAAGCTATTGCGATACGATGAACGCTTACCTTCAAGAGGCTGTACCATGACGAACTTTGCGAAGAAAGTTGCCCCGACTCGCAAAGCGGCAATTCTAACGTTGTTCATGCTCGTGCTCCCGGTTCTGTTGATCATGCTCGGCTTTTCAGTCGACTTGGCTTACATGCATCTCGTACAGTCGGAAATGCGTTTGGCATCAGACAATGCGGCTCGCGTTACAGCCGACAATCTGTCACGCTACGAGAATGAAGATAGAGCGAGTAAAGCCGGAATTAATATCGCTGAGCAATTCACCGTAGCAGGTCGGCCATTGCGATTGCAATCAAGCGATTTCGATTTTGGTCGTGCGACTGCTGATGAGAATGGTTCATTCATCTTCGATACGAACGGATCGCCCTTGAATGCTGTACGAGTCAACGCAGTTCGCGATTCAAAAAGTCTAGATGGTCCTGTTCCCTTATTTTTCAGCCGCTTGATCGGCAATCAAGATTACGCCCCCCAGGTCACTTCAACGGCGTCTTTCATCAACGTGGATATCTGCTTAGTACTCGATCGTTCAACCAGTATGAAGTTCAACGTGAATTCGAATGAGACGGGCATGGGGGTCAATGATCGTCGGTTTTGTAGAGCACCCAGTTCAAATTCTCGCTGGGCAGCCTTGGATAAGGCGGTCAAAGTCTTCAACGACGTTCTCCGCAACAATTCATCGGAAGAACAGATCAGCATCGTCACATTTGGAAGCGACTTGGACAGTGTCCAGCCTGGACTGTGCGGACGTCAACCCGCTGCGACACTGGATATGCAATTTTCAACAAATATTGACGCGGCGGACGGCACCATGAATACGCTCAGCAACAGCGTTTGGAA
>JAYVHC010000632.1:0-3789 GCA_043771575.1 Planctomycetia bacterium | reverse complement strand
TCCTCCACTGAATGCGTTATTGACCTCACATATCAATTAAACGCAGGGAATCACGCGTGGGTTCTACAAATCGAAAAATTTTAGTATGAATAATCCGGGATTACGCTTGCGGATATTAGCGAGTTTGTCTATCGAAGTCCAATAATCCCATCGGGGCATCACGAGTACTTTTGCGTAGGAATCCTCGCGGGCCTTCAAGGGCGTTTTATAGAGGCGGTTCACTGCCTCGTGCCGCAGCTTGAGACGTTAATTCGTCATATGCTACACAGTGAAGGTGTGGTCGTATCTGGGCTCGATCAAAAAGGTAATCAGCGGGAATTCGATCTGAACAAGTTGCTGGAAATGCCCGAAACTGAGAAAATCCTCAGTAAGAACATCGTTACCACGCTTGAAATTATCTTTACTCATCAGGCGGGCTCCAACATTCGGAATGAACTCGCTCACGGGATGTTGCCAAGCGGCGCATGCACTTCACCGGCAGCAATCTACGGGTGGTGGACAGTCGTATACCTCGCTTTAAATCTTGTTGCACGGCACGTGTTAGAGATCGAATCGACCAAGATGGTGAGGACGGAAGAGTAGATTATTCTATTGGCACCTCAGAAGGATTCCTTTCGAACGAATTGCTGTTTCCATACAAAGTTTTAACATCCGACCCGCTCGATGCTG
Source organism: Planctomycetia bacterium (assembly GCA_043771575.1). Taxonomy (GTDB): domain Bacteria; phylum Planctomycetota; class Planctomycetia; order Pirellulales; family Pirellulaceae; genus Aureliella. The sequence continues at coordinate 3,120 of JAYVHC010000632.1, read as the reverse complement.
CGACAGTCGGGAGGCGGGGAGGAGCTGGAGCCGCTTGGGCTTTGCCGATGCGGTGGCGGATGCCCGCGTCGCGGCCCACGTTTGCACGCTGTGCCAAACGATAAATTGTCGGGCCGAAATACGAAAATCCTAAAAAAGCAATGTCGCAACAACTCCGAACAAGAGTAGCGACTTTGGCACGTGGGCCGCTTGTTCGCCGCTGACCAACAAACGGCGGCGAGGGTTAAAGGTGGAGACCGCCAATCAAAATAAGCAGCTGCAAGCATGAAAAAAACCCGCCACCGTGAACAACCGATGGCGGGCGATGATCTGCGAGCAGTCTGCGTCAGCTCCATTTACGTACGAACTCGAGTGAACCCGGCGAGCCTGCCTTAACTTCGAACCGACTGGGAACGCGATTGCCAAAATAGTCCTGGCAGCTTGTGGGGCCAAGTGTGCACTTCCCGGATTCGATGAATTGCATGGCAACTCGACCATAATGACCTTGCAATCTCCAGACCGACCCGTCGTCAATTAAGCTTTGGAATAATGCGACTACCTCAACTTCGCCCAGATGCCCTTGTTCCAGAGCCGTGAGTCTGTCCAACTTTGAATTGATTTCAGTTGACATAGGAATTCGGTAAGTTATGGAAACGGGGCCTCAAACAATTGCTCGTAGATCGCTGGCTAATCCGGCAGCAACCCTTCGTTCTGGATTCGCTTCAGCTCATCGAGCGATACTATCCACTCCTGGCTGTTACCCCGTCCGCAGTCACGCTTCGCTGCATTGACGCGACCGAGACGGCACCATTCGCGGACGGTGAACTCAGCCTTGCCAAGAATTTCCGATACTTCCTTAACGGAGTACCAATCCTTAGCCGGAGTTGTGTCCTTGGCGAGTTGATGAAGGTCGGACACCATCGCTTCACAGCGACCTAGCCGCTCATCAATGGACAACAACACCCGAAGCACCGCGGTCAGCGATTCCCGCTGAGCCTGCACTCGGGCTAGCTCGAAACGCACTTCGCACTCTTCGTCCCCTTGAGTCAGTACATCCAGCGTCGCTCGAAGTTGCGAACTCATTGACTCGATTCTATGTATACTCGCCGACGCAGCTGATTCGCGAACTTCGATCTTTGCCCGTTCGAGCTGACGGCCATTAGTTTTATTTTGAGTATGCATACTCGGCCCCATGGGTAAACGTGCTTAGGATCATCACTGTTAGGCGTCGGTCGATTGATTGACTGCCAAAATTTGCGCCGATGCGATCGGCTTACTTCATTCAACTTTCAGTTTCGGAACGCGTCAGAATTGGACAACCTTCGGCGATCCATTTCTGAACCTCATCAAGCCGCCATCGGACTGCCCCGCCAAGTCGCAGAGGCATCGGAATCTTCCCAGCACTTCGCATGCGCCAGAGGGAACGAGTTGAAATTCGAAGAAGACTTGCGAGTTCCGTTGCGGTTATCAAGGCAGGAGCGGAAAGGCTACCTGCCGTGGTTTCAGTTTGCATGATCATTCCTCAATGGACTTTGACGGGAAAATGAACGATTGGCCAACAGGTTAGTTCGACCTAACGATCCATTGAATTGCTTGCGTCTTGATCGCGAGCCGGTTGGGCTTTAGCTCGGTCGATACGGCTGTCAACAATAGAGCCAGATTTTTGAGGCTCCTCATCCCGCTCAGGATTGCCTTCGCGATCATGAGCGACCTCGCCGGGAGTTTTGGTGCCATAGACGCCATACTCCGTTTGCGTTGCTACGTTCGACTCGGGATAGAACACATTGCGAAGTTCGCGAAGCCCTTGTCGCGCCATCGCACTCGCATGTTCAGCACCAATCTTTGCCATAACGATTCCCTTTCATGAAACTACCATCGGTTACGAAACTGCTCAGCCAAATTCTGTTGTTCAATCATCGCATCCACTAAGTCCATCTGTCGAGTTTGATTTGCTGACCGACCAATTTGGCGCACCGCCTTTCTGCAGGCAGGAGAACACCGAAGGTTGAACTTCATATTCGAACGCTTCATTCATTCCAGCTCATTACGGTCAATGATGATGGGAACTGTTTCCCAACCCAATCGCAATGCGGCTATCAATCGTCTTGCGCCGTCGATAACCATATTGAACTGGCTTAGCAAAACCGAATCTGCTCACTGCCTTCCTGAATGATGCAGCGTCTAGGAAGGACTCACCGACGTGCAAGTCGTGGACGTTAAGCAGGTCCTGTTGCAACGAGCAAACTTGACGCGGACGACCGACTGATCGCACGGCGCAGTGCATCAAGGTACTGACATGTTGATCGCGGTCCTCAAGCAGACATCCGAGTCCTGCCATACTCGTTAGATTGGCTCAACATTTCGCAGAATAGCAATTAGCACAATGTCGGAAACGACTTTGATACCAGATTTTAGGCAATGGTCGACGACTGTTTGAGTTAGAAGATCTTTGTCAACGCTACAAAGGAATTCTGCCTTGGTGCGAACGGCAGTTTCAACTACTGGATCGTCATCAATGTCGCGCGTCACACTTGGCGATTTGGCAGGTTCAACGTCGACAACCAGTGCTACCTGCTGGATTGAGCGAACGAAATCCTCGATCTTAGAATCTGTCAGTCCGTGAATCTTCTGAAGTCGCGGATATCGAAGAACTCGGTCAAGTTCGGCTAGCATGAATGTTGATGTGCAAAGCAGATTTCCATCTTCAATGCTCCGACTCAGAATCTCTGCCGCAAGTCCGGAGGGTGAAGTGACAGCTCGAGCGATGATATTCGTATCGAGGACAATCTTCACAATTACTCTTTGATGCTGCGAATAGCTTCCTCGACTGCGGCTTCAGCTTGCGAGTCTGTCACACCCGATTTTTGAACATTGTCGCGAGCCGCGTTTAGCAGCTCGTGAATGCGATTACGGGCAGATGCTTTCTCAGATTCGGAAGGCTCTACGCCAGGGTTGTATGCGAGGATAAAAAGGCGCTGATCAGGCGCAAGATCGCTGCCAATCAAATCCTCAATAGTCTCGCGCTGATTAGGCGTGATGTCACTGACGGTTCGGTCGATGGAGGTATGTGCTGGCGTTGTCATATTTTCTGAAACTCCTCGTCCAATTATAACACGCTTCTGCTGAAGAGTCACGTTTGAA
>JAYVHC010000631.1:0-3837 GCA_043771575.1 Planctomycetia bacterium | reverse complement strand
GCCATCATTGCTTCAGACTGCACTTCTGCAAGAGGCGATAATGAGTCCGAGGGCGATTCGTTCAAGCCGAATTCTTCAGTTGGCGGTTCAAGAGTCCAGCGTACATCGGATATCACCACCGATTCGGGCAATGTCCATGTTCGAATCACCGACTGAAACGTGGCTGGAAGTGGACCGTCGTTGGACTGCTTAAGGGTGGCTGGTTGCAGAGACGAAGTACTAGTTGCCACGAGATCATCTTCAGCGTTCACAAAGTTATCGAACGAACCTGCACGTAACACGTAATTGCCCTGGCGCAACTGCACGAACACCGGCATGCCGGTAGTGATGGCTTGATAGCGACTGTCGTCGATCGCGCTACGGAGCGTCTGAGCAGCCTCGCTAAGCGAAGTGCGTCGTAAAGGCCGCTGAAGATTGGGCCACGCGATAGCGAGCAGGCTGACCATCACCATCAAGACAATGATCAGCTCAAGTAAGGAAAACCCGCTTTCACGAGCACGATTACTTGCCATTGGCTTTCGTTGAACCCGCTTCTTCCTTGTCGCCTTCAGCCGCTTGATTGCTGATGTCATCGCTGGTACCGGGCTGACGGTCTGGTCCAATGGAAAAAATACGTGGAAAAGCAGGCGCTGATTTTTCGCTCGATTTATCGGAGCTGGTTTCTTCGGCGCCGTATTCGTATTGGAATTCGCTACCCCAGGGATCGACAGGCAGTTTTCCACCTTCCAAATAGGGACCATCCCATTTCTTTGCGAGTTCTTCGTCTTCGGGAGCATTTACGAGCAAATTGAGCCCTTCTTCGGTTAGCGGAAAGGTCTTCATGTCGACGGCGTACATCTTGAGACCCGTCGCAAGATTGCCAATCTGAGCTTGAGCGGTTCGCATGTCGGCTTTCTTTTGTGTGCCGAGCAAACGCGGGCCAACGATGGCCATCAAACCGACCAAAATGATCAACACGATCATCAATTCGAGCAGGGTGAGACCACGTCTTGTAATGCGACGGTTCATAGTGGGATTCCTTTGCGGTAGGTTAAGTAGCGGGAGTTAATTTGCGGAGTTTATCCGACTGAGGAATTGAGATCAAACACGGGTAGCAGCACGCCAACGATAACAAACATCACCATACCACCAATCAGGATCAGCATCATAGGTTCGATCATGCGGACCATCACTTCCAATCGGCGTTCGATGCGACTATCGATACGATCCGCGATTTTCACCAGCACTTCATCGAGCGAATTGGATTCTTCAGCGACACGAATCATGGCCATGATTTGTGGCGGTATCAATCCACTAGCGGCAAGCGGCTTTGATAGCGAATCACCCGCGGTCACATTGTCTGCGGACTTCATCATCGCTTCGGCGAGGAGAACATTGCCGGTCGATTCACTGCTGATGCGAATCGACTTGAGAAGCGGCACACCGTTGCGGAGCATGGTACCGAGAACGCGACAGGCTCTTGAGACTGCAGCATCGTGAAAGATCACACCGACCAATGGGGTTTTCAATTTCACGCGGTCCAACATTCGCTGTCCAGCTTCGGTTTTGAGCAAGCGATAAATGCCAATTCCGATCGCGGCAGCGGCTAGCAGAACGAACACACCATAATGCATCAGCGTGTGACTTGCCCCCAATAACAACACCGTGATCAAGGGCAATCCAGTTCCATTCTGCTCAAGCCGATCGAAGAATGGTTGGAACTTTGGAACAAGAAACACAACCATCAAGGATGTGATGATAGTACCGACAATGCCGAGGATGATTGGATACGTGAGCGCGCCGACAATCTTGCTGCGCATCTCGTCCTGTTTGCGTAAGAACATCGCCGTCCGCTGAAGCGCTTCTTCGAGGAAGGCTCCCTCTTGGCCGGCACGGACCATACTTAGTGTCAACTCTGAGAAAATAGCTGACTCTTTGCTCATGGCGATGTCGAGGCTGTCACCTTGTGCGACCGCGTCATGAATGCGGAGTGTGGTTTCTTTCAAACGCGGATTCTCGGTCGCGTCAGAGAGTATGCGCAACGACTCGAGCATTGGCACCCCGTTGGTCAATAGGTCAGCGAGTTGCGTGCAAAAATCTGCGGTCTGTTCTTTGGTTACGCGAACCGGTAGCGAGATCGTAGCCCAAACGGGCATGCCTGCTTGTTGGTCAACCACAGTCATTGGGAATAAGGCTTGCGACCGCAGTCGTTGCATGGCCTCGGCGCGCGAAGCCGCAACGATCCTACCCGAGCACTTCTGCCCGTTGCTGGATTTCGCGGTGTAAGCAAAGTCGCTCATAGAAACTTGACTCGGTTGCAAAAGGGGTCAGAGCCTAATCGGCTTTGGTCACGCGCAGTACTTCGTCAACCGTTGTCACGCCCGCCAAAACTTTGTTCCAGCCATCCGATCGTAAAGTCTCCATGCCGTTTCGAATGGCAGCCTGCTTGAGCACATCCGACGTTCCGCCCTGCGTCGCCAATTGGCGAATCTCCTCGTTAGCGACCAACAGTTCGTAGATCCCAAGACGGCCTCGATAACCGGTCCGCCGACAACTCTCGCAGCCAACGGGACGATAGAGTCGCAGCGCAGGGTCGAGTCGATCATCGATTGGGAAATCCTCGGGCAGTTCCTCCAATTGCGGACGATAGGCTTCTTTGCACTCTTCGCAAAGCACGCGCACCAACCGCTGAGCCAATACCGCCTCGACGGTGCTGGCAACCAGAAACGGCTCGACACCCATGTCGCACAGACGCATGAACGCGCTCGCGGAATCGTTCGTGTGGAGGGTGCTAAAGACCATGTGACCCGTCAGCGAAGCTTGGGTGGCATTTTCAGCGGTTTCTAAATCGCGAATTTCACCCACCAGAACTACGTCAGGATCGTGCCGTAAGATAGCCCGCAAGCACGCCGCAAAAGTCAAGCCGACTTTCGTGTGGACTTGGATCTGATTGATCCCTTCCAGCTGATACTCGATTGGATCTTCGGTGGTAACGATCTTGATATCTTCGGATTTAATTTCGCTCAGCGCGCTGTAGAGTGTCGTGGTCTTACCGGAACCTGTTGGACCCGTCACCAATACAATGCCGTGCGGTAAGCGAATCAGCTTTGAGAATTTTTCGTAAACCGCTTCAGGCATGCCGATGCCTCGCAGCGAGAATTTTAGGTTCGATTTATCGAGAATACGCATCACGACCCCTTCGCCGTGAAGCATAGGAATGATCGAAACACGCACATCGATCTCGCGTCCCGAGACACGCAGTTTGATACGACCGTCCTGTGGCACGCGTTTCTCTGCGATATTCATCTTGGCCATGATCTTCAACCGGCTGATGATCGCCGCGCGGAACTGATTCATCTCAGTTGGAGTCGGTTGTTTTTGCAGCACACCATCGATGCGATGGCGTATCTTCAAGCCCGATTCCTGCGACTCGATGTGGATATCGCTGGCGCGCGCTTCGATCGCCTCGCTGATGATCTCGTTGACTAATCGCACCACGGAAGCTTGCTGGGCTTCTTCAGCATCTTCCAGACTATCTGGATCGATCCCTTCGAGCATCTCCACATCGCCGGATTGACGCTGAAGGGCAATCAAACCGTCGATCGTTTCCGAACCGACCCCAAGATGCCGCTTGATCAGCCGCTGAACGGTTTCTGGCGAAGCCACCACAGGCCGCACTTCGACTTCCAGAGCTGATGCAACTGAATCGATGGCTGCAAAATCAAATGGATTGCTGACCGCCAGTCGCAGCCAACCATCGCCACGCTCGATCGGAAAAACCGAGTGTCGGTGAATCAGCTTCGCGGGAAACCCTTCCAACGTATCGCCGGCTACTTCGCAGTCGTCGGATTCGAGCCA
>JAYVHC010000630.1:0-1810 GCA_043771575.1 Planctomycetia bacterium | reverse complement strand
ACGCGTCATGTCCAGTGCACCATAAGCAATATCCTCAATTTTCGCTTCTCGCAGCGAAGTGGCTACGGCTGCCGCAGCAAGTCCGAGCATTGGTAAATGTCGAAATCCATGCGTTACGTCCAGATAGACGCGGTCCCTTTTTTCGACCGCGTCGGTGATCTGAGTCAAAATGGCTGACTGATCCGCAATATCCACTGCCGATGGAATCAATTGCAGCCGAATCGTGCCCGTCATTGAGGACGACAGCTCTTTTGCATACTCGTCCAACGCGCATTGAGTGACCGTCTCGCTATCGACGAGTTCTGACAAATTGAGAACTGTCTCGGAAAGAGGATTAACCCCTAATGTACCGAAGCTTTCCGCCAACGCATCCCACATGGAACCTGCCGTCCCCAAGAGGACAATTTTATCAAAAGGGCTGCCAAGCTGCCGATAATATTCAAAGGCGGAAAAGGCGAAGTGTTTAGAAGGCGAACTGGACCACTCTTTTCCGTTTTCAGAGTCAACAAAGCGATATGTAGCGAGACGATAGTCAGATCGGTTACCATCCGGTCGATAAGGCCCACGTCCCAAAAATGAAACTAAAGTATGCATAAAACTTGACCTGAATTTGATTGGATCTAAATGGAGCGTGTGCGATGAAGTCAATTACCGTATCGGCGGGATTGCTGTCTTGGAGTTTTCATTGAACCAATCCTTGGATGGGTATCGCAATGACTTGGTTCGAGGGTCGCCATCACAGTATATCGTTGCGGCCCTCAAATCCAACATAGTGTCGTCAATTCGCGCAACAAGTGGTGCGATTATTTCGTCTATCACAGCCTGTAACTCAGTTGGGGAATCTGCCTTTCGTTGCCCATGGCGATAACGATCAACAAAGCTTGGATACCGATCCCACTGAGTGATTTCGATGTGGCTACTACCGCCATTAACCCCCTTGCATCCACCAATCTTGTGACGCATCGGTCCAGCTAGTTGGATAGAGTTTTCCAATTGCAACCCTGACGCTTTAGAACCGATACTGACGACGACATGTTTTTCAAGAACGATCGAGTAAATAAGCAGGGACAAGTCCGCTGGAGAGAGACTGGTGTATTCAACGTCAAACTCGAACGCACTGTCGGGTGGTGCGGGTCGAACAGTACGACTTTGATTCAGCTGTGTTGTTTGCAGAGTAGTGGCTCCATGCTTGTGCAGATAAAATTTGCGATCACGGTTAGTTGGGTAAAAGGCTGTGTGCTCCGGTTTGGGCTTACCAACAACGACTTTATATGATGTCCACTGATTGAAACTCAGAAGGCCAACATATTTAGCGTCGGAACATTGGACTGAACCTGAGTAGACAGTACCATCCGCACCATCCGCCCCATGCAGTGTACCGAATATGCGTGATGCCGAGTCTAGCCGCTTTTTAAGTCCTTTTTCTGGACTCTTAAAAGGGGCAGGAGAATCAGCCAAGATTTCTACCAGGCTGCGAAATCGGCCCTTCAGGGATGTGCCTGGAATAAAAGGAGTATCACGTCCGTCAACTGTCTTTAAAAGAAATACTTCGCCGTTCTTTTTGTTTCCGCCTACGAATAGCGGTGTCAAGGCTGTTAATCGGCATTTGAGTTTGCCGCTAAGGCCAGATATGCGATGGTGATAAGTGGGCGCACCATACTGTGGATTACTACGCACCACCACCCAACGGTATGGATTTCCGTATTGCTCGCTCATCGTGCCTCTCCTGAACGGATTTCAGATTCGATTGTCGCCATAGCTCCTAGATTCTCATCTTCATCGTCGAACTGAGTCGCCTTGCGATCAGTCG
>JAYVHC010000629.1:0-2172 GCA_043771575.1 Planctomycetia bacterium | reverse complement strand
ATTGAAATGACTCCACTGACTTTCTGAGCAAGTTTTGACGAGCTCGGACCGTGTGTTGATCACTTGTCTGTGGATCGCAATTTACGACATTTCTAGGGGTAAGTTACGAAGTATGGAACGCCGTGGCGTATCAGAATCCGATCTAAGAAACGGACTCAATGCAATGGGAGCGGATCCCGCCCCCCCCCTTGATTTATTCGCAATCGACTTGAGCAGTGAATTGTCGGGTGCTGGCGAATTGGCGAGCACTGATAGTCCCTTCTCGCATTTGCCGCCCGCCGATGTTCGGGCCACCGATGTGCCTGTAAAAGCTGCCGACGTTGGCTCAGCCAAACCGCGCGGCGGTGCGAGCTCATCGGCCAGTGCAACGGTTGCAGCCGCGGTTGTGCCAGTTCCAGGATCGGCAATGCCGTCGATCATCGTAGAAACCCCTGATGAGCCGAGCGTTACGCAAGCGGATTTGGTACGTAGACGGTTTTACTTGACTGCGTTACCGAGTTGGGCGATCAGTTTGGGCGTGCATGTAGGTGTATTGTTTCTCTTGGCAATGCTGTCCATGGACCCAATTAGGGACGCAATCGGAGTCGCATTGGACGCTGGCGGCGGCAACGAAGGTGAAACGCTGGACGATGCCGAGCTGCCTGGACCGGCTGAATCGGTCGAAGCCGAGTCCAGCGCGGAGGAATTTTCCGCGTCGACGTCGGTCGTGAGTGAAGTAGTGACGATGCCGGCGGTCATGACAACTGCGGTCTCGACTATAGCTGGAATCAATGCAATGTCGATGAATAACATTACTGAAAGCGTCCTGCCGAGTTCCATGATGGGATCGGGCATGAGCAAAATGATGACGTCGCTGAACGGCCGTGGGGCAGGCATGAAGGGCGAAATGCTGGAGCGGTTTGGAGGCACGGCGAACAGCGAAAAATCTGTCGCGGCGGCATTAAAATGGATCGCCGCTCACCAAGCTCCGAATGGTGGTTGGTCGTTCGGTTGTTCACGTTTTTGCAGAGGCCAATGCAAAGGCGATGGAACGAAATTGGAAGCGGTCAATGCGGCGACCGCATTGGCTTTGTTGCCGTTCCTAGGTGCTGGTCAAACCCACATTGCGGGGCAATACAAAGACACAATCAAACGAGGTCTAGCCTTTTTGATTCAAAACATGAACGTTACACCAGGGGACATTCCTCGCGGTTCGTGGCACGAAGCCGGTGGCAACATGTATTCACATGGCTTGGCGTCAATTGCGATCTGCGAAGCCTATGCGATGACGCGCGATCCAGACCTCGTGCAGCCAGCCCAGTTGGCGATCAACTTCCTGGTGTATGCGCAAGATCCACGCGGCGGAGGCTGGCGGTATGCACCTCATGAAGCTGGCGATACCTCAGTTGTGGGCTGGTGCCTAATGGCGCTCAAAAGCGGGGCGATGGGGAATTTGAGCGTACCACAGATAAGCTTTCGCGGCGCTTCGCAGTTTCTTGACTTGGTACAAACCAACAACGGTGCCTACTATGGCTACGACAAGCCCAGCGCTGAGATCCGCGCTTCCACCACCGCTATTGGTCTGTTATGCCGTATGTATTTGGGCTGGAGTAAGGACAACGAAGCGATTAAAGCGGGGATAGCCGAGCTAAACAAGACCGGTCCATTGGTAGACAATCTTTACTACAGTTACTACGCAACTCAAGTTATGCGTCACCAAGGCGGACCTGACTGGGAAAAGTGGAATACGAAAATGCGTGAAGACTTGATCAAAACCCAATCAGGCGCAGGTCACGAAGCCGGGAGCTGGTTTTTTGAGGGAGGACACGGCAAAGAAGGTGGCCGGCTCTACTCTACTGCGATGGCCACGATGATTCTAGAAGTTTATTATCGCCATATGCCGCTGTATACGGAAAAGTCAGCGGACGACGAGTTCGAACTTTGAGCCATGTGGGTTGTCGACGCTTGAAGTTGCGGACTGCGAATCCCTACTGACACACCCTACCGCCGACGGCCCACTTGGCTATTTTCAGCATGTGGAGGTCGTGACTGCGAATGCCTTGATATCGCTGACGATATGTATGCCACCGAGTTGTACACAACTGAAGCGCAGGGGTGAGCCGACGGCGTTAGCCGCGGGTTTCAAAGCGGGACGGTTTGAACTTTAGTTACTTGACCAGTGTTGTTGTTTCT
>JAYVHC010000628.1:0-3643 GCA_043771575.1 Planctomycetia bacterium | reverse complement strand
AAATGCCCTCCTGGTAAATGCCCTCCTGGTAAATGCCCTCCTGGTAAATGCCCTCCTGATAAATGCTCGCCTGATAAATGCTCGCCTGATAAATGCTCGCCTGGTCAAGGCATTTCACTTAATGCTCATTCGTTCTCTTCTACCGCAGCGCCCGTATCGTCCAAGCCCCGTCGCGCATTCACAATTCGTTTTGCCAAATCATCCGGCCGATGGCTTTTGGCCAAAATGTCTTCCACGGTAACTTTGCCCTCGCGCCACAAATTAAAAAGCGTGTCGTCCATCAGTGTCATACCGAACTTGGCGCCCGTTTGAATCGCCGAATTAATACGGAACGTTTTGTTCTCGCGAATTAAGTTGGCGATACCCGGTGTCACGATCAAAACTTCGTACGCCGCCACTCGCCCACCACCAATCTTCGGTAACAACGTCTGAGCAACCACTCCAATCAGCGATGTACTCAATTGCGTGCGAATTTGGTCCTGGAGGTTACCCGGAAACGCGTCGATGATTCGATTGACTGTGCCTTGTGCACTGTTGGTGTGCAGAGTGCCGAACACCACGTGGCCGGTTTCCGCCGCGCTAATCGCCGCTTGAATCGTCTCCAAGTCACGCAACTCTCCCACCAAAATCACGTCGGGATCCTGACGCAAAGCTCGGCGAATCGCCTCGGCAAAACTAGGTACATCCACGCCGACTTCGCGCTGATTGATCGTCGATTTCTTGTGCTCGTGGTAGAACTCAATCGGGTCTTCGATCGTGATGATGTGATGGTCATGAGTCTCATTCAGGAAGTCCACCAGACTAGCCAGCGTAGTGCTTTTGCCCGAACCGGTAGGCCCGGTTACCAGCACCAATCCACGCGGACGCTGAACCATCTTCACCACCGAATCCGCCAAGCCCAGTTGCTCCGGACTCAACTTGTCGTTCGGGATTTGCCGCAACACCATCGAGATGTTGCCGCGCTGCTTGAAAATCGATACACGGAACCGAGCCAAATCGCCAAACGCGAAACCAAAATCGGATCCACCCGCCTCCTGCAATTCGCGCTGGCAGCGTTCTGGCGCAATACTCTTCATGAGCGCCATGGTATCATCAGGCTCGAGCACCTTCGTTTCCAACTTCCGCATGCGACCATGCAGTCGAAAAACAGGCGGCTGCCCGACGACGATGTGAATGTCGCTAGCACCCTGCTTTACGCAAGCTTGCAAAAGCTTGTCAATGAGAACTGTAGCCATGATTCATTCATTGAAAAAAGGGGAGCGAATGGTCCGTTCGCACTTTTGATCTAGTCTCGAAAATGTTCGCCGATGGTCACTCACGAGATTTTTCTCTGTGCCAATATTCCCACCCTCGATGATTCTGGGGGATCTCTGCACGGTATTTTGGGGGATTTCTGCGCGGTATTTTGGGAATCCTGCGCGGTATTTCTGAAAAGAGCGAGTGTGATTTTGGATAAGTACGGATGGATAAGCACGTCGTGAGAAAATACGAAGTAAAATTTAGGTGCACGGCGTTAGCAACATCATAGTCAAAAGCCTGAAATTTCGTCCACGAATCTGCAGATAACGACTCGTGGAGGCTAGTTATTTCGGCGGGTAAGCGGTGGCTAGTAACGTCTCGGCTAGCCTGCGGCAATGACACCCTTGCCTTCTCGAATTTCCTTAAAGACGATTTCGATCGCAAACGCGTCCTGTTCCGATCGCTTGGCAGATCTGTATACCTCCTCCAGGGTGGTGTGTCCTTTGAGCACTTTGCGCACTCCGTCGCAGAACAAGGTGGTCATGCCCTCCTTGATCGCCTGCCGAGCCAACTCGATTGTGGACTTATTCTGAAAAACCATCTCCCGAATCTTGCTGCTGACCACCATCAATTCATAAATCCCCATCCGGCCGCGATAGCCGGTCTTCTGACAATAGCCACACCCCTTACCCTTCGTAAAGGTCGCTAGCTCCGCTACGTCGGGTGGTATGCCCGCGTCCGCCAATACGGCCTCAGAAAGCTTGATTTGTGTTTTACATCGCTTGCATACCGTCCTCACCAACCGCTGTCCTAGGACGGCTACCACCGAACTTGCCACCAAATAGCCGGGTACACCCATATCGGTCATGCGTGTAACAGCACCGGGCGCATCGTTCGTATGTAGTGTACTGAAAACTAAGTGTCCAGTCAAAGATGCCTGAATGCCCATCGATGCAGTCTCAGTATCTCGCATTTCACCCACGAGGATGATATTAGGAGCTTGACGCAACATGGCCCGAATAATGCGAGCAAAGTCGAGCCCGATGTTATGCCTGACTTCGACTTGATTCACCCCTGGAAGGTAGTATTCCACGGGATCCTCAGCGGTGATGATCTTGCGGTCGGGGCGGTTCATCGCGTTCAGCGCGGCGTACAAGGTGGTGGTCTTGCCAGAACCGGTTGGACCGGTCACCAAGAAAATTCCGTTGGGTCGTTTGATGACGTTGGTAAATATTTTGAAGTCGCGTTCGCTTAGCCCCAACTGGCGAACACCCACCTTAATATTGTCTTTATCAAGCAGACGCATCACCGCGGATTGACCGTGATTGGTGGGGATGATGCTCACCCGGAGGTCGAGCTCTTTCTCACCCACGGTGACCTTAATTCTACCGTCCTGGGGGCGTCGCCGCTCGGCGATGTCCATCTTGGCAAGAATCTTGATACGGGAAAGAATCGCTCCCAAAAGCCGCCGCGGCGGACTATCGCGCTCGACCAGAATTCCGTCGATGCGGTAGCGAATTCGGACGCGATTTTCAAAAGGTTCGACGTGGATGTCGGAAGCCCGCAACTGGACTGCTTCTTGAATCATCAAGCTGACCAGTCGCACAACGGGTGCACTGGCTTCATCCGCCGAATCGTCACCGCCGCCACTACCGTCTTCTGAGGTTTCTGTGAAGTCAATTTGGGTATCGGTGAATTCCTGCAAGATCGAGTCAGCGGACTCGCCTTCGACCTGACCATAGTAACGGTTAATCGCTTCGGAAATCGCTTCGCGAGGTGCCAAAGCCGTTTCGACCTTGCGATTAAGGATAAATCTTAGTTTTTCGATCGTTTCCAAATCGAACGGATCGCTGACGAGAACTCGCAGCGCATCGTCATCGGCGCTCTGGTAAGGGATGACGTTGTTTTCCCGTGCCACCGATTCGGGCACCAATTGGATGATTTCGTCAGCAATGCGGATCGAGGCTAGATCCACGTACTCGAGCTTGTGAAAAGTTGCCAGCGAGCGATAGACGTCGTCCGCTCCGGCATAACCCAATTTGATGAGCGCGTCGCCAATTTGGATGTCGGTCTCGCGAGCCAGGTTCGCCGCTTCGCTCAACTGATCCAGACTTACAATGCCCTTTCGCAGTAGCAGGTCAGTGAAGTCTCGCATCGGTTGGTCCATGATCAATCTCCAATAGGCTTTCGAGCGGACAAGTTGAGTCAGAAAATGCCGACAAGCATTGCGGCACTAGAATTCTACATCTTGACTGATGGAGCGGCTGACTGTCAAGCAAAACCTTTCCTAAGGAGTGATACCGGTTGTCGTCGGCGGCTCATTATGGCACGCCGAAACCAGCCAAAGCGAGAGTAAGTGGTGTGGATCATTACTTTCCTGATGAAATGCGATAAAGCCCTGTTG
>JAYVHC010000627.1:0-5951 GCA_043771575.1 Planctomycetia bacterium | reverse complement strand
CCAGCGTTCACGACCGACGTAAACGGGAGACCACTGCACAGTTGGCGAACACTGCTGTTACCGTACCTTGAGCAGTCCGCACTCTACGGTCAAATCGATCTGAGCAAGCCTTGGGACGATCCCGTCAATTTACCTTTCAGCCAAATTGCGATCCCAATCTACGCCTGTCCCTCTGGACACACCAATTCGCCAGAGAAAACTTGTTACCAAGTGATCGTCGATCCAGCGGGGATATTCAACGGCTCGACACCCTGCAACATTTCTTCGATCACAGACGGCACGAGCAATACGCTCCTGGTCATCGAAACTGAGTCCGAGAATGCGGTACAGTGGATGGCTCCGAACGATATCAACATGCCTCAATACTTGTCACTCGGTAAAAACACTCGACACAATCATACCGGTGGCAGCAACGCAGCCTTTGCTGATGGTTCCATAAAATTTTTATCGACCAGTATCGATTCAGCCACGGCGCAATCCCTGGTAACCAAAGGCGGTGGCGAAGTTTCGTCCATAGATTATTGAGCCCCTTTGCGGCCTGGACGATAGCCCTTGGTCGTCCGGTCACGGCGTTCCTTTTTGCCACCTTTTTTTACAGCGGGCTTTCCCTCCTTGTCGTTCGGAATGGTATGCACGTATTCTCCGCGAAATCTTGCATTGGCGTCTTCACGGCGACGCACCAGTGCCTCCTTGGGCGGAGTGGCTGGAATTAATGCATCGCAACCGTCACCGATCAAATCCGTTCGACCCGCTTGTCGCAGTGCTTCACGGACTTCGAAGTAATTCTCTGATTTGAAAAATTGCATCAAAGCGCGTTGCGTCTTGCGATCACGGAGTCCTTTGGCGATAAATACTGGCTTTTTTGTAAACGGATCCACGCCCGTGTAATACATGCAGGTGGCGACATCCAGCGGTGCTGGAATGAAGTCCTGAACTTGGTCCGGCTTGTAACCATTTTGCTTGAGGAAAACGGCCAGGTTGATCATTGCATCCAAGTCGCTGCCCGGATGGCTGGCGATAAAGTAGGGAATTAAGTACTGCTTCTTTCCAGCCGCTTTAGATTGCTCCTCGAAGACTTCCGCAAAATACTCAAAGTCATCGTTGGCAGGCTTTCGCATCTTGAACAGTACGTCTGGGTCGACGTGTTCGGGCGCAACTTTCAAATGCCCCCCGACGTGATGCTCCGTCAACTCGCGAATGTACTCAGGGCTCTGCCGCGCGAGGTCCATGCGAATACCACTGGCGACTAAGACTTTCTTGACACCTTCAACTTTGCGAGCTTCACGCATCAACTCGATCACAGGTTGGTGATCGACGCCGAGCAATTTGCAGATTTTGGGATGCACGCACGATTGGCGACGGCATTTGGCTTCTACTTCGGGTTGCGTGCATTTCATCTGATACATGTTTGCAGTCGGGCCGCCGATGTCGCTAACCGTACCTTTGAATTGCTTATCTTTCGCCAGTTTTTCGATCTCGCCGATGATGCTCGCTTTGCTGCGCGATTGAATCGCCCGGCCTTGGTGCGCGGTGATCGAACAGAACGTACAACCGCCGAAACAACCACGCATGATCGTGACCGAGTCCTTGATCATCTCGTGGGCAGGAATCGGTTCTTTGTAACTTGGATGGGCGCGCCGCGTGTAGGGAAAACCATAGATGCGATCCATGGCACTTTCGGAGATCGGCAACTGTGGCGGATTCACCACGACAGCTTGATTTGAATGCCATTGAACCAAGCGTTTGGCGTTATACGGGTTGGTTTCCTGATGAATGATGCGAGTGGCTTCAGCGAACTGCATCTTGTCCGCAACGACCTCTTCATAGCTTGGCAAAGTTAACACGTCGGTGGGAACGGTTTCCGAGGCACCCAACGCATACGCTACACCGCGCATGTCACGCAATTCCTTGACACTCTCGCCAGCATCCAATCGCTGAGCAATCTCCACGATTGCATTCTCGCCCATGCCGAAAACGACTAAGTCCGCTTTGCTGTCGAGCAAAATGCTCTTGCGAACCTTGTCGCTCCAGTAGTCATAATGCGCGAGCCGACGCAGCGAAGCTTCGACTCCGCCTGCGATGATCGGCACGCCCTTGAACGCTTCGCGCGCACGTTGGCAGTAGCTGAGCGTCGCGCGATCCGGCCGTAGACCAATCTTCCCACCCGGCGAGTACGCGTCATCGTTGCGTACTTTTTTGTTCGCGGTGTAGTGGTTAATCATCGAATCCATGTTCCCGGCACTAATGCCGAAGAACAGCCGCGGGCGACCAAAGCGTTTCCAGTCTTCGCACGAGTGCCAATCGGGTTGCGAAATAATGCCGACACGGTAACCCGCTGCCTCCAAAACCCGCCCCAGAATGCTCATCGCAAAACTCGGGTGGTCAATGTATGCATCTCCGCTGACGATCACTACGTCCAGCTCGTCCCAGCCCCGTTCATGAGCTTCCGCCATGGTCATCGGCAGCGGCCGAGGCGCAATTTTGCCCGTTGGACCGCACATTTCCGGCAGATTGGTGAGAAATCGATCCGCCGTTTGCGCTTCAACTAGGACCGGCAATTCGAATACAGACACGCTTGGGACACCGTTTTTCAAGAGTTTTCGACCACTGTCAGCCCCCATTGTATCTATCAAGTCCAGTTCTGTCGAAAGCAACTAAAGTGACTGCGTTTCAGTCGCTGCGGGAATCGAAAGGGTAGTGGCACGCTACGCCAGTTAGCCTATCGAAGTGGGTGGCACGCTCTGAGGCCGTTGCGAAGGGCGTGGTTGATCGCTTTGAGTTTCCTACCGCAGCGTTAGATTCTTGACTGTTAGACCACGCCCTGCGAGGCTCGCATTACTCGCCTCTTAGGGACGTGCCACCCTTGCCGCAGCGGAAACATCCATATCAATTGGGGACCACTCTGGCGCACGGACTTGATGCCCTACGGCGGATTGAAAGACAGTGGGCTCGGCAAAGAAGGGCCCAAGTATGCGATCGAAGAAATGACCGAAATGATAACCGTAGTGATCCATTCCTAGCCCAAATGGCGCTAGCTTCCAGCTTGCGATGTAACTCCACCCATAACCTGACACTCCACCCTCTGACACGGCACCCTCTGGTTCCCAGGCTCCTGCCAATCAAAAGCCGGATGCATGAGGCAGAGCCTCGAAGACAGTGCGTTCCAAGGCAGGAGCCTTGGAACGAGAAGTTATTTTTTCAGCCGTTATTTTTTTAGCCATTGCCAGGCATCGTGCAGCGTGGTTTCGATGTCACGATGGTGATAGTTAAGATCCTGAGTTGCTTTCGTG
Source organism: Planctomycetia bacterium (assembly GCA_043771575.1). GTDB lineage: Bacteria > Planctomycetota > Planctomycetia > Pirellulales > Pirellulaceae > Aureliella. Next base: position 2,661 of record JAYVHC010000627.1, on the reverse strand, counting down.
GAGTCGTAAAAATGAAATAGATTGCCCATGCCGATCATGGCCCCGTTCAGGTCGCGCTCTTTCAAACCCAAGCAACGGTTGGAGGCGTCAATCACTCTTCCGACTCGCTGAAGGAACCGAGGACGCGCGATGCGTACATTACGACGCTTGCCGAATTCGCGGAGCATTCGTTGCCAGAGTTGTTGGTAGTTTAGGTTATCGCCTGCAAGAATGTAGGACTGGCCGCTTGCACTGCGATCGATGGCGTTCACGGTGGCGGCCGCGACATCGCGTGCGTCGCAAACACTGCAGCCGCCGGCTGGCGCGAGCAGGATCGGTGCCTTGTTGATTCGTAACATCATGCGCCCACTGGAGGGTTTCCAGTCGTAGGGACCGAGCATAAATCCTGGATGAACGATGGACGCAAGCAAGCCGTTAGCGATTGCATCTCGAACAACTTGTTCAGCCTCCGTCTTACTGATGACATAGGCGCAAGGCATCTTGGCCACCCCCTGCGGAAAGGTGTTTTCGGTAGTGCCTCCTGGCTTTTCTGAAGGCCGGGGGTCGGCTTCATTAATCGGTCGCGCGGCTCCCGTGGCAGCAAACAGGGTGTCCACGGTTGAAACATGTACCAGTTTGGCATGTTGTTTCATGCAAGCGGCAACGATGCGGCGAGTGCCTTCAACGTTCACTTCACGCGATTGGGCTAAGTATTGCCAACCGATATGAATCATCGCGGCCGAGTGAATGACCGATGAGCAACCTGCGACAGCGCGATCGATCCATGCGGAATTGCTCAAATCGCCGTCAAACACCTCAACGTCCAGATCTTCGATCGCGGTTCGCGGCGTGTTTTTGCGGCAGAGTACGCGGACGGGTTCCCCTCGCTTGATCAGTTCACGAACGATGCAGTTGCCTAACAGCCCCGTTGCCCCAGTCACTAAAATCATTGCGGTACCTAACAGCTATTCGATGTACGATCCATTAATGGACAGCGCCACTTTGGATTTTGTTGGAGTACAGCCTTTAGGCGATTTTGCAATTCGACTGATGCAAGAGCGGCTAAAACCTGGACTCCAACGCAAAGTAGCGCTATCCAATTAATTAATTAATTAATTAACGATTGATTTGAATAAGTTGATTGAGGCTGCCGCTGGTGAAACCCGAGATATCCAGCGTTACAAATCGAAAGCCAAGCGACTTGAGCTGGGCCAACAGTTCAACACGCAGTGGATCTGAGGCCAACCGCGAGATCGCTTCGATTGGCACTTCAATGCGCGCCAACTCACCGGCATGCAAACGCACTCGGAACTCAACCATGCCATGACCACGCAGCCATTGCTCTGCTTGTTCGATCATCGCCAACCTCTTACTCGTCACTTCGACTCCGTAAGCGATCCGCGACGCCAGGCAGGGGCTCGCCGGTTTGTCGGCGATCGGCAAATTCCAGAATTGCGCGAGCTGTCGGACGATCGATTTTCCGAAACCCAGCTCCGCCAGCGGTGCGCGCACTTGATGTTCTGCAGCAGCCTCCAGTCCAGGTCGATAATCCTGCAAGTCGTCCGCGTTCGTACCGGTCACAATCGTCGCACCAGGATACTCGCGTTTGAGCGCTTCAAACAAATGCGTCTTGCAGTGATAACAGCGCCTCGCGTCATTCAACTGGTAGTCGCGGTTGTGGGTTTCACCGGTCGCAATGGTCACGTGCGGTAATTCGATTCGAGCGGCCATCGACGCGGCGTCTCGAAGTTCTTGTCGAGCCAAGCTGGGGCTTTCACCGGTCGCTAATACGACTTGAACTTGAGTAGCCAACGAGGCCGCTTTGGCGACAACCGCACTATCGACACCACCACTCAGCGCAACCACGTAATGCTCGGCTGACGCGCGAAACCAAGCTACCACCTCAGCCGCCTGTTCTGCGATCGAACTCGAGTTGATGAGTGTATTGGTATCAGTCAATGTTTGCCCTCGGGTTGGGACGTGCCAGTCGAAACCATCAAACCCAGCTTTAGACTGGACCAAGCACTCATTTCATATCGCACTCACTCTGGGACCTAGCAGACGGTTAGATTATCTACAACGGGCGTTAACTTGGCCAGTCCGATTACCGATTCGATCTCGGCCGATTGGAACCTTTCGCGAACGCCCGGGAAGGTTATATTGCTGAACCAGGGATTTTTTTGGAAAGTTTACTTGTGAGAGGCGTTTAATGGTTCAGCCAGTTCGCATTGGTGATATCAGTTGCGGTGGAGGCGGGCCACTTACGATTATCGCGGGACCGTGCGTGATCGAGTCTCGCGATTTGACGCTTTCAATCGCCGAGGAATTGAAGGCAATTTGTGGACGTTTGGGGCTGCCGCTGATTTTCAAGGCTTCTTTCGACAAAGCGAATCGGACCAGTGCGGGAAGCTTTCGCGGAGTGGGCATCGATGACGGGCTGGAAGTGCTACGCAGCGTCGGCGAGGCAACTGGATTACCGACGGTGACGGATGTGCATCTGCCAGACCAGGCGGCTGCGGTGGCGGAAGTCTGCGACTTGCTTCAGATTCCTGCTTTTCTGGCTCGACAAACGGATTTGCTGCTGGCCGCTGCGGCTACAGGGAAGCCAGTGCATGTGAAGAAGGGGCAGTTTATGGCTCCCGCGGACATGCAATATGTGGTAGAGAAACTGAGGAAAGCGAA
>JAYVHC010000626.1:0-2166 GCA_043771575.1 Planctomycetia bacterium | reverse complement strand
TCATTTGGTAACTTGCTTCTGATGAATCGAAATGCCAATCGATGATAATCCTTATTTTCCTGTTGGGTTGCATTGCTACTGCTTGTTCCTTAACTGGTGCGGTGCTAGTCTGTTCTCAGGAAGATCACGACCGATCCGATCGACTCGAAATGATTAATCGGACGGCCGCAGATCAGAACGCTCAGAATCATGCGCACGATTGAAAATCCACCCATATTTACTGCACACTCGCTGGATGGTTATCTCTAAATTGTCCATCGTTTGACTTTGTGAGCGGTCTAGTATTCCGACCTCACCATTACGCAGACGTCGCCCCATCGATCAGCATTTTGACGATTTTAGGTGACATAATTCACCACGAAGCGCCCCATAATTCCTGCCCGATTTCCGAAAAGAACGCATCGGGATTGTTTTAGATGAACTCTTGCAGGTGATAGCACTCGGTGATCGTCACACATGCTAGCTTCGGTGTTTCGTCTGTGCTTTGCGCTAGCATGGTTGGGAGGTCGTTGTAAAGATCATCGATCCTGACGGCGGTGTAAGCGCCCAGTTCGCCCGTTTGCTCGAATTCGGCGTATAGCTTAGTACTGATATTCAACAGCGAATCGCGAAGCAACTGCGCACGCTTGTCGTCAGTACGCGCCGGAATGTTCTTAGCGAGTTCTACGAAGTACCCCATGGTTTATCCCCTTGCATTCTGAAAGTTCTTTTGAAATTAGCCGTTAGCCGTCTGATATGCTTCACCCCGTCGGTCTGAACGTCACTCGCCATGCTTGGAACTCAGTATTCTTATGCGTAAATGCTCTGCCCTTCGCCCCGGTAGCTGTCATACACGTGCTGGTAAACAGCATCGCACTTCTGCTGGTACAGTTCGGGCGTGTAGGCCCTCGGCAGATCGTCTAACCGCGTTTTGACGGTAGTATAGACATCGGCGCGAGTGCGTTGCTTCTTACGCCAGTCGAGCACCAGCTTGGCTTCCTTCAGGGTTTGTAGCAGCTTGCGGGCGACTTTCTTGACTGCTTCCTTTTCGGCATTGGTTATGTCGATTTCACGCTTGGTAAGAATATCGAACGGGGCTAGCTCCTCCTCGGATAATTTCTCGACCACGCCGCGCTTTTCTTCTTGGCTCAGTTCCTTGACGAAAGCTGTGAGCTTGGCAAAGAAACCGACGACATCGAGCCCCTTGTTGTATTCTTCGATCAGCTTCTTGAACTTCTCCATCAGGTCGGTGCGAGTCTTGTTTAGCGTCACCATGCTCTGCAACTTGTCGCCGACTGCTCGCTTCAGCTTTTCGGCTTCGGTCCGCTTGCGGCCGCTTTCGAAGTGGGCTTTGAGAGCTTCGAAGTCAATTTGGCTGAGGTCCAGCAGTGAAGTCTCTTCGGTGGGGTGAATAATGTAACCGGTGGTAGATATTGACTGGTCTAGCAGCTCGCCGACTTCCAGCGGGGCGACAACTCGCTGGGGATTATTGTTTCGGGTGTCTGTCATGCCTACGCGCTTGAGGCATTTCCGACCGCTTCCATTCTTAAACTCGGTCAAACCTTTCCGCTACCGGTTCGGTTGATTCAACGCTTCGCACAATCGGTCAAGCGAATGCTGGTGCTCGAAGAACTCGACGATTTCCTCGAAGGGCAAATCAGGGCACTTGGTATCAAAACCGACGGCAAGTCGATTATTCCACGCGTTGGCGAACTGAGTCCCGAGCGAGTCCGTGCGAGCTGGCAGGCACGCGCAGTTGGGAACGATGAGGTCGCCGGGGCATAACTCCAACGCCTCGATGATACCCTGCACTTGGGTTCTGATTTCCAATTCCGCGAGCTGCGTTTCGAACACTTGCGCGGCGGACCGAGCTGCGGCCACTTGTGCCCTGGCCTTATCGACGTCCTCGCGGCGGAAACCGTTTTCGGCCAACTGCAAGGCTTGTGCGGCTTCGTCGAGCTCCGCCCTCGCCTCGGCGATTTCCTCGTGGCGTGTACCCCTTTGCAGCAGCTGCAGTTCCTGTTCGCGCACTTGCTTGGCAGCTTCTGCTACGAGCAACTCTTCCGCCGCGCGGTCGACTTCCTCGCGCGACACAACGGCCAACAGGTTAGTGATGCGGTTGTAGGACAACGTGGCTCGTTCCAGCTGCGCGTCGGCCAAACTTAGGCGTGACCGGGCCGCTCCCAT
>JAYVHC010000625.1:0-1522 GCA_043771575.1 Planctomycetia bacterium | reverse complement strand
ATTGCTTATGGGCATTGCAGCGTTGGTCGGAAATTTAGACAGCATTTGGTATGATCGTGTACTGATCCCCATGGTTCTTTGGTTAGTAGGTCTGTTTGTCGTCGTGTTTCGATTCCTGTCGTACTTGGATAGTCGCATTCGGTTAGAGGGCTGGGAGTTGGAACTGCGATTGCGAGCAGAGGGGCAACGCGTGATTGCCACGATGAACCCAGCTGCAGTTGAGTCGTTAACGAATCCCGAGCAGGTGTTGGCATGATCACGGTGCGCAGGACGCTCTTTAAATTTGTGTTGGCTTGCAGCGCCATTTTCGGTGGAACATTTGCAAACTACGCTGTGGCGGCAGCCGACAATGCGACCATCGACTCGGACCGGGCGCTGAAGAAGATTACCGGCAAGTGGTACAACTCACAGAATGGAACCTATCGACCGCCGGTCTTGTCAAAACCCATTGACGATACGATTCGGCGAAGCGGCTGGTTGGGCTCGAAGAAATCGCCTAATCCAGCCAGTACGACCGCTGCCAATTGGAGTTGGGCAAACTTGGGACTTAGCGGCGAGTTATTCGGCTGGATCGTTTTTGGCAGCTTAGGAACCGTATTGCTGGTTGGGCTGATCGCCATCGCATACTATTACTTTGGCGACTACGTGCCCGCGCTGCGTCGCACGTCGAGTGCCAAGGATGCCATCAATATCGACATGACTAAGGTCGAGGATTTACCGTTCGAGGTACCCACGAATAGTGATGATCCGCTGGGTTATGCTGAGGCGTTGATGCGCGCCGGTCGCTACAACGAAGCTGTTGTGTACTTGTATGGCTACATGCTGCTAGCCCTCGACCAGTCTCGCAAAATCCATTTGCAGAAAGGCAAGACCAATCGCATGTACCTGCGCGAACTTCGCAGTGAAATGCAGCTGCAGACGATTGTCAGTAAAACCATGCTGGCGTTCGAAGATGTATTTTTCGGTCGCTACGAAATTGATCGCGGTCGTTTTGAAATGCTGTGGCAACAGCGCGATGAATTCCACCGATTGATTCGCCCAGCCACTGAGCTTGCTGCAGGTCCTGATGCAAAAGTGGCTCCAGTATGAAAACCCCATCTTCGCAGCCAAGAATCACTGGGCGTTGGGTACAACTGTTTGTAGCGCTGCTGCCAATGCTCAGCGGATGCAGTTACGTACCCTGGCCCGAGTCGTTTGGTGAAGTTTCTGGACCTAATGCGACACGCAGTTTGAATGGGATGGGAGTGCATCGGCGAATGTGGGAGTCCGCAGGCGCGCGGGTTTTGACTCCTCAAAAGCTCTCACCGAGGCTGGATTCCATTGACACGATCGTACTGATTGGCAGTAGCTATCAACCGCCTGGAACTTTGGCTCGAGATTGGCTGGAGAAGTGGTTAGCCAAGAAATCCGGGCGTACCGTCGTTTACTTTGGTCGCGATTTCGATGCAGGTTTGATCTATCGCGAGGAAACTCTGAATCAAGTTGCCGAAACGCAGCATGATCGAGCACAGGTTCAGCTTGC
>JAYVHC010000624.1:0-3940 GCA_043771575.1 Planctomycetia bacterium | reverse complement strand
ACACGCCGGATGGTATCGCGATCCAGCAGCAGAGTTTCGTGGGAATAGCGCTAGAGTATTCGCAAACGGCTGATGAACTGAAAGACATGGAGCTATCCGCAAACCTCCATCGAGCGATATTGGCGTCGTGGGTGAGCGTCCTGAAGCCACGCAGCTACCCGCCATCACTCTACGCATCCATTGGGACCAAAGAACGAACTCGACGTGCGACCCTAGCCGCCACGAATAACGACATGGTGGCGTTCGGGCGACACGTGCAGGTGGCGGAGGACTTGCAACCACAGGGTATCGAAGTGGTCGAGGATACTTATCACGAGCTGGTTGCTACCGGGAACCAACTGGTCGCGGACGACATGTTGGCTCGATTTGAAAGGCGATTGTTAGCGCATTTGGAACACTGGCCAAAGGATGCAACCACGCACAATAATTTGGCCTGGATGTACGCACGCTGCAATTTGAAACTTGACGAGGCGCTCGAGCATTCGCAAATTGCAGTGGAACTATCACCCCACTCGGCGGTGCTGTTGGACACGTTGGCAGAAGTGCAATTTCGTTTGAATCAGTTTTCTGCAGCAATCGATAGTATGCATCGTTGCATTCAACTGGATCCCCGCGACCCTCACCTGCGCCGACAACTGGAACGCTTTCTCAAAGCTCAGCTGGAGAGCCGGAGATAGTAAAGAAATGTCTTCAATTGGATTTGCATTTACATTCATCAATTTGATGAATATCGCAGCTTATGTAGTGCTGCTGGTAGTCGCCCTATATTTTTGGCGACGCTACCCCCGCCCTTCGCTCTATCTCGCAATAGGGGCCGCGTTGGAGATATTTGGCTCGGTACTGCAAACCGCACTTCAAGTTGTTTTGAGTCGGGGAATCGTACCTGGAGATGGGATTGCTGCGCACGCAATCTTATCTCTCGTTCGCTTAGCGGTACATTTATTCGCCATGTGCTTTCTTGCGCTGGCAGTCTATGTAGCGCGGAGGCCACATCTGTCGCCAGGACAAGCAACTTCGCCCCAACCTCCCACGCCAGGTATGGAAAATAGCGATCAGGCATTCACGCTCGACCCCAACAATCCGTACTCACCGCCACGTCAACCTCGGTGAGGCCTACCTATTGAATTGGGGTGGCACGTCCCTGAGACTTCGAAGGGCGTGCGAAACTTCACTAGCTAACGAGCATCCGAAAGGTGAAGGCCGCCAGCGCTGCACCGACGAGTGGCCCCAAGACAGGAATCGATGCGTAGCCCCAGTCGCTATCGCGTTTTCCTGGAATGGGAAGCAATGCGTGGACCATACGCGGCCCAAGGTCACGCGCTGGATTGATCGCATAACCCGTTGTTCCGCCGAGGGATAATCCGATGCCGAACACTAGCAACCCGACAGGCAACAATCCCAAAGTGCCAAGTCCCAGTTTCGGAATCTCGCCTGCAGTAGCGACCGTCAAATCAAGACTGGGTGAAACCATTAAGAAAATTGGGAGTATCAAGACGTAGGTGCCGATCGCTTCGCAAACAAACGACTGACCAAGATTGCGAATCGCCGGCGAAGTACAGAAGCACCCCAGTTTCGCCTCCGCGTCGTCAGTTACGGCAAAGTGCTCACGATAGAAAATGTAGACCAACAAACTACCCAACATAGCGCCGGCCATCTGCATGACCACAAAGCCCAGGGTATCGACCAACGTGAGCTTATCAGCAATGAACATCGCTACACTCACGGCGGGATTCAAATGCGCTCCGCTGAATTTTTGAGAACAGAAGGCTCCCACAAAAACGGCGATTCCCCAGCCGGCAGCAATCACTATCCAACCGCTATTGTTCCCTTTGGTACGTGCCAACACGACGTTCGCGACCACGCCATTGCCCAGTAGAATCAAGAGCGCAGTCCCAATAAACTCAGCCATATATGCATGCATCAAAGAACTGCCTTTCCCAAAAACTAAGGATTCATTAACAGCGATAGTTGCGTGCCAACCGCTTGAACTCGCTGACTTGCGAGACTTCCCAAGCGCGATCACGGCCTAGCTCGCGAGCCATGAGCCGCGCCACTTCCGGAGCTGCAGACTCCGCTGCCGCGACGTTAAGAAACAGAAGTCGGCTGCGACGTGCTAGAAAGTCCTCAATGTTGCGCGCCATCTCCTGTCGCACAGCCCATACTACTTCGGCCCCGCGCAACAAGTAACCCGCGACCAGCAGTTTTGACAGAGCGGGTTCTGAGATCACCAGCTGATCGATCTCCGCCGCGTCGGTTCCATAGACGCTGTTGTGCAGTGCACGCTGGGAAGGCGGGAGCGAATCACTTTGGGAGGAGCCGTGTAGTCGCAGATCAAACGTGCGACAGGGCGTGTTCGTCAGCCCTGCAATTTGAATCGCCCGATTCACGCAGTCCTCTCCCATGCGCCGCGCGGTTGTCCACTTGCCACCGGTGATCGTCACCAAGCCGGACTGTGAGACAACAATCACATGATCGCGTGACAGCTTGGATGTACGTACCGCAGCGCGATTGCCCACCAGCGGGCGAATTCCCGTAAACACACTTAAAATGTTCTGCCGCGTCGGTTGCTTGGTCAGATATTGCCCAGCCGTTGCCAGCAAAAAATCGATTTCCTGCGCTTGTGCACGTGGTTCTAACTCGGCTGACTCGATTGGCGTGTCGGTCGTGCCAACCAACACATGCCCCAGCCAAGGGATCATAAAGATCACCCGTCCGTCACTAGTCTTCGGCACGATCACAGCGGTTTCTCCGGGCAGGAACGATTGTTCAAGCACAATGTGCACACCTTGGCTGGCCGAGAGCATTGTGTCGCACTGCGTGTCGTCCAATTTTCGAATGGCATCGCAAAACGGTCCCGTAGCGTTAACCACACAGCGCGTTCGGAGGGTGTGCTCTGCGCCTGACTCTAGATCCTTAAACACCACGGCGCTAATCTTGCCTGCCGCGCTTTTGTTCAGCGTCTGCACTCGAGCGTAGTTGACGACGATCGCTCCGCACTCTGCCGAGGTTTGCAATAGGTTCAGCAATAAGCGAGCATCGTCGAATTGTCCGTCGGAATAGAGTACCCCGCCCACAGCCTGAGAGGGTTGCAGAGTAGGCACTAGTTCAAGGCATTCTGCTTTCGAGATCGCCCGGGCTCTACGAAAACCGCTTTTGCCCGACAACCAATCATAGACCTTGAAGCCAAAGGTATACCACCACTTCTGCGCTCGATTGGCGCATGGCACGATGAAGGACATCTCATGCACCACATGCGGAGCGTTCTTGCGCAGTCGCGTGCGCTCATGGAGTGCATCTCGAACGAGCGTAATATTACCTTGAGCCAAGTAGCGAACGCCGCCGTGAATGAGCTTGGTCGAGCGGCTGGAAGTTCCCTTGCCAAAGTCATGCTGCTCTAACAAAGCGACTTTCAAACCTCGCGCCGCCGCATCCAACGCCACGCTCGCGCCGGTCGCACCGCCTCCGATGACGACAATATCTAACAAGTCTACATGCTCAACCAGACGCGTGAGTGCATCCGCTCGATTCAATGACATCCTGCGCGTCCTTTTTATCCCTCTGAGGCAGTGATTTTTGAAACGTGGCCGAGTTGCTCCGCAACTCGGAGCCATTGTTTGATGATCGGCCTTCATTTTCGTGAGCTTGGGCGAGTCACGGAGCGACTCGACCACATTTAGTCACAGCCGCTCTGAGAACCCCCAATTCCTTGGAGACACAACTACGCAGACTGCGTGGGCTTTTCCCAGGATCGCGATCGCTCCAGCGCCTCAACCCAACGCGCACGTCGACTGGCTGCCTCTGCCGCTTTCATCTTGGGTTCGAAAACACGCTCCGCGTGCCAGATGGCTTGGATTTCATCGACACTGCTCCAAAAACCAACAGCTAAACCAGCGAAAAATGCTGCACCGAGCGCCGTAGTTTCGATGATGTGCGGGCGCAC
>JAYVHC010000623.1:0-2179 GCA_043771575.1 Planctomycetia bacterium | reverse complement strand
TTGGCGACTTTTGAAAACAGCAGCCGCAGATAATCAAGTGTTTCGCTGGCGGTGCCCACTGTACTGCGATTGCCACGGGCAGTACCCGTGCGAGTTACTGCAAGCGCGGGCGGAAGATGATTGATAGAATCGTAATCGGGTTTATCGAGTCGCTGCAAGAATTGCCGCGTATAGGGCGAAAAGCTCTCGATGTAGCGGCGCTGGCCCTCGGCATAGAGCGTATCGAGGGCTAGCGATGTCTTCCCCGAGCCGCTGACACCGCAGATCGCGACCAGCTTGCCGCGCGGAATGTCGACGTCAATATTCTTGAGATTGTGGACTCGCACGCCGCGAAGCTGGATCGGTTCCAATTCGCCGCTTGTTCGATTTAGTTCGGGCGCAACAATTGGCTGTGATTCGCTCTTCGGCTTGCGAGGCTGCTTGGCGGGCATTCCATGTCCGACGCTCCACCGTCGCTTTCATTGGTACTCATTTCGCGACGGCGGAGCGCCGCGGCACGATGCTAAACGACCTCTTTGGAATCGATCCAGCTCATCAGCTTGCGCAGACGACGACCGACTTGTTCGATCAGCAAGCCGCGATCGCGACGGCGAGTTGCCTTAAAGGCCGGTGCGCCGGCTTTGTTTTCGAGGATCCACTCTTTAGCGAACTGACCGTTTTGAATCTCGGTCAAAATTTGCTTCATCGTCGCCCGCGTCTCGGCAGTGATAATGCGCGGGCCACGGGTATAATCTCCGAATTCAGCGGTGTTGCTAACGCTATATCGCATGTAGCTCAAACCGCCTTGGTAGAACAAGTCGACGATCAGTTTGAGTTCGTGCATGCACTCGAAATAGGCCATCTCCGGTTGGTAGCCGGCTTCAACCAAAGTGTCAAAGGCGGCCTTCACCAGTTCGCTCACACCACCGCAAAGCACTACTTGTTCGCCGAACAAGTCAGTTTCCGTTTCTTCCGCGATCGTAGTTTCGATTACTCCGCCGCGGGTCGCGCCGATACCCTTGGCATAGGCCAATCCGAGTTGGCGGGTTTTCTCGCTCGCACCCTCTCCCAGCGCTATCAAGCCTGGAACGCCACCGCCTTTGGTGTATTCGCTCCGCACCAGATGACCGGGGCCCTTGGGCGCAACCAACAGCGCATCATGACCTTTTGGCGGTTCAACTTGGCCGAAGTGAATGTTGAAACCGTGCGAGCACATCAGCACGCTACCAGGTTTCAGATTGGGGCGAATGCTATGACGGAAGACGTCTCCTTGGACTTCATCAGGCAGCAGGATGTTTACTAAGTCGGCTTGCTTGACCGCTTCTTCTACGATCATCGGCTTGAATTTATGGCTGACAGCGAGATCGTAATTCGGGCTGCCTTCACGTTGGCCGATGATCACATTACAACCGCTATCGCGAAGGTTCTGGGCCTGTGCATGGCCTTGTGATCCATAGCCCAGGATGGCGATCGTCTTGTCCTTCAGGTGGGACAGGTCGGCATCGTTATCATAATAAATCTTCGCAGTCATAATTCTCTCTGTGGTTGTTGCATGGACGCGGCAGCGTCCGTTAAAGAAATTGGGAAGTTGGGTTGATTGGCGTTCGCGATTATTCGGCAGCTTCGACAGTGGCAAATGCTTCTTCAGGCACATGCTGTCCAGCTCGCACAAGCGCGACACGGCCAGTGCGGACTAACTCAGTAATGCCATAAGGACGCATGCGTTCGATGAAGGCTTCGATTTTGTTTTCGCGGCCAGATAGTTCGATCATTAATTCTTCGGCGCCCACGTCGACGATCTTGCCGCGGAAGATTTCAACCAGTTCGCGGACTTCGGTGCGTGCGCCGCCAGGCGCCGCCTTCACTTTGATAAGCATCAAATCGCGCTCGACAAAATCTTGCGAGCTGATGTCGTGAACCTGGACGACGGTGACGATTTTCTCGAGTTGTTTGCGCACCTGTTCGAGCACACGGTCATCGCCAACGACCACAAATGTCATCCGCGAAAGTTCGGGATTTTCGGTCGCACCCACGGCCAGGGAATCGATGTTATACCCGCGACTTGCGAGCATGCCGGAAATATGAGCAAGCACGCCAGGAACGTTTTGAACGAGCGCAGAAATGAGGTGCCGCATGGGCTTACCTTTCGGGTTTACCGTAGTTGGAATTTGAACCAAGTATCTTACTTTGCAATTTGGAT
>JAYVHC010000622.1:0-8066 GCA_043771575.1 Planctomycetia bacterium | reverse complement strand
CAACTCAAGCTTGAGCGGTTTACCGTTCATACCCTAGTGACTTTTCGTACCGCGTCCCATCTTGCAGAGTGTTTCCATTGGATTCGACCAGATCGCCTACGAACCAAGACACCGTTCTCTGTGCCGATTTGACCGGTGTGGAGATGCTCAATAGCGTCAAATTGCGATTGGCCAAGCAGTACGCGCCGCGGCGGTGGCGAGCATGGATCGAGTTGATAGCTCGGGCTCTGGAGCAAGGGGTACCGCTGGATGCAGCCGTTGGCAAGGTCCGATCTTCGGCACCGCGTGAGTTGGGAGCGCTGGTCGATAGCGCCATGCAGGTCGGCGCTCCGACGCAGTTGATACTTGACGCGCTGCGAACACGCGAATCGCTTCGGAGTAGTTGGAAAGAGCTGTGGACTCTGCTCCTGTACCCCACTGTGACACTGGTGTTTGCGGTTTCCATTGGAGTGATGTTTAGCAGCGTGATGGACTTTGGGTTCTTGGAGGAGTTTGGGTTAAAGGGTGCGGATCAAGTTTTAGCAACGGTGAATGACCAGCGACAATCGATGTATGGACTGGCATTCGTCATGGGCTGGACGCTAGCGGTTTTGGGCACGATTGCAGTGATTGGACCAGCTTGGGCGTTGACTAGTATCCTCGGCGGCGTACGTATTTTCGGCCGTCCACTGCGCTGGATCAACTTGAGCGAAATCTTGCATCGTTATCAATTGTTCATTAGTCAAGACCTGCCGACCGTCGCTGCCGCTGCCGCGGTTTCTCGCAGTTTTGCAAGCAGCTCTCAGCGCTACGCGGCAGAAGGAATAGAGCGCCGGGTTCGCCAAGGCACTTCACTGGGAGAAGCGATTGCAGCCACAAGTATGAGCGACGGACTATGTCGACCGGCGCTGCGCATGTTGGATCATCGCGGCGCGGATCTTTCCAGTGCGCTGGCCGAAAGTTCAGAACTGTTGCAACACATGGTAGAACAGCGTTGCCAATCGTTGTCGGGTGTCATGCCGTTGTTTGTGCTGTTGATTGTAGGCAGCGTGGTTTGGTCAGTTTTCAGTTGCTATTTGCTGGCATTCATGCCACTCGTTTCGATGATTACATCCCTGGCATAGGTCTATGGTCGCTTTTTTATCCAATTGGTTGCTACTCTATCCGGTTGCGTTCAGCCTGTTTGTGGCGATGCAGCTGTCCGAGGCGACCGCAGACGGACGCCGAGTCTCAGTGGGTGTGCAAGTCTTGCGTTCGACGATTTTTGTTCTATTTACTTTTGCGCTGTTGGCTGTCGGCTGTCGGACCTCCTTTTTGAGTTTCGTGTGGACAGTCCTGTTCGGAGTCATGGCAGTGGTACTGCTAATCAAGCAGTCCAATCTAAACCGCGAGGCAGTGACGATGACGGTGCTTGGTTGCCGCGACCTGCCACAAATACATCGCGCTGCCGCATACTTCGCTGATGAGCACGGCGGATTCCTGGGGCGCAAGTTGCATCGATTTCGACAGCTGCTGGGGCAAGGGGTACGCTGGTCGACAGCCATCGAGGAAGCAGGCTTTTGTAAAGGGAGTTACGAACGACTGGCAGCACGGCTGGCAACCCGTTTTGGACCTTCACCCAATACGAGCCAGGATTTGAATGCACCGGTTCGAATTGAAATGGAGATGGAACGATTGCTTTCGCGGCTTTCAATGTTGGTTTGGATCATCTTTTTTGGTCCGATTTTTGTACTCTATCAAGCGGTTGTTGTTCCAACATTGCTGAGGATGTTACAAGAGTTTGAGGTTGAAGTACCGCCTGCTCTTGAAGCGATTCGTTCATTCCGTTCCATGGGGTTGGTATTGGGTGGCCTAGCGTTGTGTGCCCTGGTTTTGTTCGGCTGCGCACTACTGCTTTGGATCTTCCCCAGATTGACCAGTCAAATGCCTTTTCGCTTGTTTTGCGGCGCCTACTATCGTTGTCTTGGATTTGTAGCGCTCTCGCGAGTTTCCGAACACACGGCTGACTTAACCGATGCGTGCCGTGAGACGGCAGAGATTGTTCCAGTCAAGCACATCGCGACGCAGTTTCGAACGGCGGTCAGCTGTTTGGAACGCGGGCAATCACCTGCGGATGCATTCGCCACCGCGAAGTTGGTGCGAGGCAACCGGCTTGGCGATTTCTCTTCTATTCTCGATACTACCGGAGTTGCGTGGGCGACTAAACAATTGGCAACCATCGAAGTGGAACGGATGCTGTACCGGTACTCGATGGTGATACAGTTTCTAGTCGTGCTCTTCACGCTTACTTTTGCATTGTTGGTAGGGATGGTCGCGTTAGGCATGTTCCAGGCGCTGTCGTCGATGATTCAATCGTTAACTTAGTGAACGGCAGGTCAGTTTGAAGGCGATGATGCACTTTCCGAGTTCTTTGAAAAATCACAGTTCTGCCACGCTTCAACGCAGCGCAACTTCTGTTATGGAAGTGGTTATCGCTATCGCCTTACTGGCGGCGGCTACAACAATGGTGGGTGGTTTCGTTCATCAAGTAAAGCAGGGTTTAAGGGATCGAGAGCTAAGCGCGCGATGCGACTGGGAATTGATCAACGCTCGCGAGCGGATCGGAAGCTGGCCGGTGGAACAGATTACGACCGAACAGATTCAGCAGATTCCGATTTCTGGACCACTTTCCGACCGCGTCGTCAATGCGCACTGGTCGTCAGCGATTCAGCCCATTGAAAAACCGCGGCCCGCTGTGCAAGTAACCTTGGCACTCGAATTCCAGCGGAACGGGCAAACGACTCAGCCGTCGGTGGTGACGTTTTGGGTACCCTTGTCGAACGCAAGGGAACCCTAATGCGGCGCAACGGATTTACTCTGGTGGAAGCGGTGGGTGTCATCGGTATCATCGGCATCCTGCTGACCCTTTCGGCATTCTTGCTCAACAAGACCTTCGCTGCGCATCGTGCGGCCCTCACCCATGTGCAGCGGATGCGTTCGCTGGAACAATTCGTCGATCGCTGGCGGGATGATTTGCAAACGGCTACGCAAGTGACGCTTGGCCCGGAACTGCGGATTACCCAAGTAAAAAACCAGGAGATTGTTTACTCGGTCATTAACCAGTCGATGGTGCGCACGCGTCGGCGAGAGGGCCAAGATATCGGGCACGATCAATGGCAACTTCCCAGCCGCTGCACGGCCACTTGGAAAATGGAAGACCAGGGCCGCGTACCATTGCTGATCGGCCAGCTTGAGTTCGACGGTGATCCGGTAGAATTCGCAGATGTCGCACTCGTTGCACGCATTGGAATCGGAGGCAGCAAATGAGTTACTCCAGGCCAAAGCAAGTGATAGCACGTCGGACCGCCAGTGTTATTGTCTGCGTACTGGTCGTGATTTTACTGGTCGGCATGTTGAGCATGCAGACCGTTCAAACGCTGGCGGTGATACGTCGTGGCGATGACGATCGCACAAAGATCCTTCAGGCTCGTGAGTTAATTGAATTTGCCCAGGCCATCGACTGGAATGCGGCGGAATCGAAATCGCTTACGATTCAAATACCAGATTCGGTCCGCCAAGTGGGCGAATCGGAAGCACTTACGGCTATTCTTGAAAGACAGACCATTGCAGCCAATTCCGATGTGGCCAGAATCATTGTGCGATTTCCAGCCGACAAACCAGGTGAAGTCACAACGACGGAGCCCGATCATGAGTAAACCGATGATGCGTAAATTGAGTAACCAAAAAGCGTGGCAAGCGAGCCCAGAGTCTACCACTTGTCGCACGGCATTCACGTTGGTGGAATTGTTGGTCGTGATCGCGATTATCGGGATTTTGGTAGGCCTGCTGCTGCCCGCGGTGCAAGCGGCCCGCGAGGCGGCTCGTCGATCGCAATGCAGCAACAATCTGCTGCAATTCGGCCTAGCACTTCACAATTACGACATGGCCCATCGCAAGTTGCCCCCTGGAACCGTCGATGTGAAAGGGCCAATCGTTCATCTACCTGTCGGCTTTCATCACAGTTGGATCGTGCAGATTTTACCGATGCTCGACGAACGCGTCGCCTATGGTTCGATCAAACACGCGCAGTCGATTTACTCCACCGCCAATGCGCCAGTCCGAATGTACTCTTTTGGGACGTTGCATTGTCCGTCAGATCGTACCTTCTTGGCACCGCAAACTAATTACGCTGGCGTTCACGATAGCCGCGAAGTACCGATCGACGTCACTAATAATGGCGTACTGTTTCTCAACAGTGCGATACGATTTGACGACATTATCGATGGTGCGTCCCATACGATCTTCGTGGGAGAGAAACTCATCGATGGCAGCGAACTGGGCTGGGCGAGCGGCACACGTTCTACGCTTCGCAATATGGGCAGTCCCTTTCTGTCGAACAGTGGTGGCGGTTTCGGAGGAGCCACGGGGTTGCCTGGGATCACGACACGCGATGAACTTGCAATGCTCGCGTCGGAAGCGGCCGCTAATGTCGACGTTATGGCACTGGAAGCAGGGAAGTTTGAGGAGAGCATTGGCGATGAAGTCTCTGTTCGAACAACGCAACTGCCAACTCCCGCAACAGATTGGATCGCAGATCCGCGGCCGGTAAGCGAATGGCTGAACGTTTCACAACTGCCGCTGATTATTCCAGGCAAGCCCAACGGTGGATCCGATGTCGGCGGCTTTGGCAGTTTGCATTCCGGTGGCGCTCAGTTTACGCTGGGTGATGGCGCAGTACGGTTCATTAGTCAGTCTATTGATCGCAGCGTCTTGCAAGCGCTTGCGAACCGAGCAGACCGAAAACTGATCGATACTTCCGACTATTAGTGCTTCGTCCAAATTTAATTTTGGGGTGGCACGCTTTAAGTGTAGAACGATTGTCCCAATCGTTTTTGGAATCAATTGGAACAGTTGCTCTATAGTATCGAACTTTTAACTTAGACAAAAGAACAGGATGAGCCGTGCTTCCATGTCATTTGGTGAATCGTCTCAAGCTCCGTTAAATGAGCATCGCAATCCGATCTCCATTGCAATGCTGTTCTACGTACTGACGCTGGCCGCAATTGTTGCCGCTTGCCTAGGTCGGCTTTCGGGCGATGCTCGTGTGACCTACGGCACGCTGGGTACAGCAATCGGCGGAGGCAGTTTTATCGGGCTGCTCATCGGCTTCTTGGGCGGGACGTTCTACTTCAAATCAGTGAAAGCCTCGCTGGTCGGCTTTGCAGTCGGCGCCATCTTAGGCACCGCAGCTGGTGCGCTGACCATCATCCGCGAAGTGAACTTCGTTCCCATGATGACGATTGCCTTCAGCGGATGCTGGCTGATGGTCGTCGTGATGCTGCTCGCCGCCAGATGGCAAGTTCGCGGTTAGAATTGGTAGGGTGCGTTGAGGCACGAAACCCACCACTATGCGCAACCAGTTATCTGGTGGGTTTCGTACCTCAACCCACCCTACAGTTACTACAGTTACATCACTAACGCTTGGTTTTCTTGCTCTTTGCGCCGCCTTGGCGAACTTTGTAACGCGGATTGCTCTTGCAAATCACATAGATTCGGCCGCGTCGGCGCACGACTTGGCAATCTGGGTGGCGGAATTTCAAGGCACCGATGGAGGATACCACTTTCATGACGGTTGCTTTAGCTATCGAATGGTTGGCAAATTGAACTGCAAAAACGCGAACTAACCGCGAATAAGCAGAGAATCTTCGTGCCTGGAATCGGCGAATGGCTGCGTTGGCGTCAAACTTTGCCTCGCAGGAATCCCGAATTCTAGGGTTCTGCCCGAATTCCGCAACACCAAATTGCGACCCTTGGACAACCTGGCAAACGCGGCTACGATTCGAGACATGTCAAACGGACTCAATCCAGAACAGCAAACCGCCGTCCAAACGCTTCGCGGCCCGCTTCTCGTCTTAGCGGGAGCGGGGTCCGGGAAGACTCGCGTAGTTACATTTCGGATCGCAAACCTTATTCGTCACGGAATACGACCCGAACGCATCCTGGCCGTCACGTTCACCAACAAAGCTGCTCGGGAAATGCGCGAGCGGATTACCGAAATGTTGGGGCCGAAAAAAAAGCCCAAACGTGGGGAACCCGCCGCTCCCGCACCCGTAATTGGCACGTTTCACGCGAACTGCGTACAGATTCTTCGCCGCCACGCAACTCGCTTAGGCTACCCGGCTCGATTTGCCATCTACGACCGCAGCGACCAGGAATCGGTTGCTCGCGAAGTGCTGCGTCAGCTGCGAGTCCACGAAGGGATGCTCAAACCGGGCGATTTTCTGTCGCACGTCAGCCGCTGGAAGAACTCGGGGGTTTCAGCCACTTTGGCTGGCGACAATGCACGGACCGATGCCGAGCACGTCGCGGCCAGCGGTTATCGTCGCTATCAACAAGCGATCAAACTGGCCGGTGCGATGGACTTTGACGACTTGCTGCTACTGACTGAAGAACTGTTTAACCAACACGAGGATGTGCGACGAGAGGAGGCAGGTCGTTACGATCATGTGCTGGTCGATGAATATCAAGACACGAACCAAACTCAGTATTCCATCATCAAACATCTGGCTGGTGGACATCGCAACTTGTGTGTGGTGGGAGACGACGACCAGTCGATTTACGGATGGCGCGGCGCGGAAGTACAACATATCTTGAACTTCAAACGCGACTGGCCCGACGCTAACGAAGTCCGTTTGGAAGCGAATTACCGCAGCACTTCGGCGATCCTCGAAGTCGCCAACCGCTTGATCTTGTTTAACAAGACGCGGCACGATAAGGTCCTGCGAGCCGCGCGGGCCGCTGGCAAGCCGCCACGCATTCTGCAATTCAAGAACGACGTCGAAGAAGCTCGCGGAATCACCGAAGAGATCCAGCGCATTTTCGATCGCGCCGTGTACGAGCCCAAAGACATCGCAATTCTATTTCGCACCAACGAACAACCGCGTGTGTTCGAAACCGAACTTCGCAGAGCTAAAGTGCCTTACACGCTGACCGGCAGCCAATCGTTCTTCGATCGCAAAGAAGTCCGCGACTTGCTCGGCTATTTGAAGATCTTGGACAATCCGAAGGATGAAGTTTCGCTGCTGCGCATCATCAACACACCGCCCCGCGGAATAGGTACCAAGTCGGTCGAGCTATTGCTGCACACCGCTGTATCGCAAGGCAAGAGTGTTTGGGATGCCATGCAGGACCAACTGCTTATCAGTAAATTCCCCGAGCCCACCAAACGCGGCCTGAGCTCTTTACAGTCCCTCGTGCAGCGACTGTCCGCTCGACTCACGGCCGGCGATTCGCTAGTAGCAGTGGTCAAAACGCTGATCGCTGACTTGGATTTCCTCGATGTCATCGCGAGGACTTATCCAACACCTGACGAAGTTCAGCAACGTCAATCTTCCGTAGAAGAAGTCTTGAACGCGATCGCAGAGTATGAAGCCGACGACAGCTCTGCGTCGCTTGCAGGCTTTATCGACAACGTTGCCCTGTCTGGCAAAGAGTTTAGTAGCGCAAAGGAAAAGGAACGTCAATACAACGCGGTCGCATTGATGACCTACCACAGCGCCAAGGGACTTGAGTTTCCAGTGGTTTACATGGTCGGTATGGAAGAGGGTATCCTTCCCCATCGCCGTTCGCTGGCCGACGATTTTGATGATGTCGAAGAGGAGCGGCGACTATGTTACGTCGGCATCACGCGCGCCCAAGACGAACTCACACTTTCACTTCCTTTGCAGCGCATGAAGTGGGGAAAACCGCGCGACACGTTTGTCAGTCGCTTTCTCTACGAATTAACTGGCCAAGCGGACAACCCCAACCGCCGCAAAGCCATGGAGGGTGCGCGTAAAGAGATCAACCACTCCAAGCGGGCCGCAGCTGCAAAAAGCAAAAGCAAGCCACCGCCCAAAAAGTAATGGTTGTGTTGTCTCGTTCCCAAGCTGGAGCTTGGGAACGAGTTGGAAATCGCTCAGTATCGCTGGCGCATTGCATCAGAAGCCGAACCTCAGCGACAATCCTCGTCGCAAAACACCGCCGTTAAATCCCGAGCCTCCGTAGTACTGCGGCCGATAGCTGTACTGAGACTGATAGCCATACTGAGGCTGATAGCGGTACTGAGA
>JAYVHC010000621.1:0-1996 GCA_043771575.1 Planctomycetia bacterium | reverse complement strand
GGTCATCAGCGATTTTGCTTATTCCGATGTGGCTTTCGATGGCTACCAACCGCCTAGCTTCTTAGCGAGCCAAGGAGCAAAGGACGTCGGCGTTGAGTTCACGACGATGAGCAAAGGCTACAACATGGCGGGCTGGCGCGTCGGCTTCTGCACGGGCAACGCGGACATGATTCGTGGCTTGGCGACGATCAAAGGCTACTACGATTATGGCATGTTCCAAGCCATTCAGATCGCTGCGATTGTTGCTCTCCGCGATACTGAAGCTGCCGTCGAAAATCAATCGCTGATCTATCAAGGCCGACGTGACGTACTGGTCGAAGGACTGCACCGCATCGGTTGGGAAGCGTCAACGCCCAAGGCAGGGATGTTCGTTTGGGGCAAAGTCCCCGAAAAATGGCAGAAACGCATGAATACGCTGGATTTTGCGATGATGTTGCTCGAGCATGGAGACGTAGCGGTCAGTCCGGGAACTGGCTTTGGTCCCGCCGGTGAAGGCTACTTGCGAATGGCGCTCGTCGAGAATGAAAACCGCTTGAGGCAAGCGGTTCGTCAAATTGCGCGCTGTTTGGACAGGATGGAACAGCAGTACGCGCCAGCTTCAAGCGGAACAGCGGTGGGCTAGTAACTGAGGCTTCCAGCCGCAGTTTAAGTCCAGTGTGCGAGTCACTCCCCATTCAGTGGAACCGTTTGCAATGCTGTAAAGATTGCGACCACCGCAGTTTTCCATCTGCGAGTTACCCTAATGAAGATCAGACTCACCACCATAGGTAAATGTGTCTAAACTAACCGTTCGCAATAGTTGCATTGTTAAAACAATCACTTATCCAACTTAAGAACGCAAGCTGGAAGCTTACGCCACCCCAAAGCGATGCACAGTAGTCTGTTCAAGCTGCTCGCCGGGATTGAGCCGTGTGGTTGGAAATGCGGGCTGATTCGGAGCGTCAGGATAGTGCTGAGTCTCTAAGCAAAATCCAGCGTGTTGAACGAACTCGCCTCCCAGGTGATTGCCTGTGTACAACTGCATTCCAGGTTGAGTTGTGAGCACTTCCATAGTGCGACCGCTCTTCGGATCTGCTGCTCGACCGGCAAATCGCAATTTGCCGGCTGGCCCATCGACAATATAACAATGATCGTAACCCTTGGTCGACGATAACTGCGCAATGCGTTCACCAATAGCTCTTGGTTGGCGAAAATCGAGCGGCGTTGCGGTAACGTCTGTCAGCTGACCCGTTGGAATCAGAGTATCATCAACTGCCAGGAAACGGCCGCAAGTTAACTGCAACTGATGATCGAGCACGTTTCCAGACTTCGCACCAGAGAGATTCCAATAGGCGTGGTTGGTCAAGTTCACGACGGTCGGCGCGTCCGTGGTGGCTCGGTACGCAAACGTCAGCTCGTTGGCATCATTCCAGAGATAATCGGCAATCACGTCGAGGTTGCCGGGATAGCCTTCTTGGCCATCGGGACTTTGGAGATGAAAACGCATGCCGCTCGCGTTCTCAGTCTTGATTTCGGCGCCACACCAAGCCAACTTGTCGAAGCCAACGATGCCACCATGCAGATGATTGGGACCGTTATTCAGCGCAAGCGTGTACGTTCGTCCGTCCAATTGGAATTGGCCCTGTGCGATCCGGTTGCAAAAACGACCAACTGTCGAACCGAAATAGGGATGGCGCGCAAGATAACCATCCAGCGTCGGATAGCCCAAGTTAACATTTGCGAGCTGACCGTTGCGATCGGGCACATTGACACTGACCAGAATGGCACCGTAGTCAGTCACAGAAATGCTATTGCCAAAGCGATTGGTCAGCGTGAAAAGGGATATTGATTGGCCTACGGGAGTCTTGCCAAAATCAGATCGCTGTAGGTTCATTAAGGGACTTTCCGTGAACACTTGGGCGCGCAGTAGATGCGCAGTTGAATTTGAGCTAAGAAAAGCATTGTGGCCAGTTTTAACCGTTCGCCAAGCGGACGTTGGCCCACTCGAAAGTAGTAT
>JAYVHC010000620.1:0-4737 GCA_043771575.1 Planctomycetia bacterium | reverse complement strand
TTAGCTCCACAGAAGGATTGGGAGGTTAACAAACCTTCCGAGTTAGCTAAGGTGTTGCCTGTGTTTGAGAAAATTCAATCTGAGTTTAATGAGTCAAATGTGGCGAGCGGCAAAAAAGTGTCTCTAGCTGACCTTATCGTGCTAGGCGGAAACGCTGGCTTGGAAACTGCAGCCAAGAACGCTGGCCACCCGATCAACGTTCCATTTAAAATTGGTCGAACTGATGCGACCAAGGAATCGACTGACGCGGAGTCGTTCGCAGTGCTCGAGCCAAAGACGGATGGTTTCAGAAACTACTTTGGTAAAGGTCACGACCGACCCGCCGAAGAATTGTTAGTTGATCGCGCGAATCTACTCACCCTGACGGCTCCTGAGATGACGGTATTAATTGGTGGTCTGCGAGTGCTCAACACCAATACGGGCTTTGAGCAGCTCGGCGTCCTCACCACGCGACCGGCCGCATTGACGAACGACTTCTTTTCGAATCTGCTGGACATGAACACCGAGTGGAACAAGTCCACGGTGTGCGAACACTTTTATGAAGGTCGCGATCGTAAAACGGGACAAGTGAAGTGGACAGCGAGCCGCGTTGATTTGATCTTTGGTTCCAACTCGCAATTGCGTGCAATTTCCGAAGTGTATGCAAGTGCCGGTTCCGAGAAGAAGTTCATCCGTGATTTTGTTGCGGCCTGGAACAAGGTGATGAACCTTGATCGATTCGATCTTTCCGGCAACCGAAAGTAGAGAGTTGAAAGGTTCGCCGGGCCTATGAGCCTATGATTTACTTCATCATCCGGTACTGGGTATTCCCCTACCGGAAGTTGCTTCCTCCATGCGATGTACTTATCCCCTGCTACAGTCGATCCAGCGGCAAAATGTGTGTAGGAATTTGGACATCACAATTCGTCGTAGTGCTTAAGAATCTCCGGAACGATTTTGACCACACCGTTTAAGCAGTTTCTCCCGAGACTCGCAATAACCGCGATAAAATCGCGGTGTCCACCTCAGACGGACCTACGTTCCCTAAAGTGAGTGCCATTTGGCCAGCGCCGCAGGATCACTGTGGCCGCAGGTCTGTTTTCAGCACCCAGTGCCGACTAAATCCACCTTTATCCTAAGTAACTTGTTACTTAAAAAAGCTGAGTGATGGCGTTGCCTTCTTCCAGCAAATTGTAAATGCGGCCTTGCGAGTCGGTGGCTTTGAGATCGCTCGTACCCGTTGCATGATAGACGGTTTTAGTGATATCCGCCGGTGTGAGAGGTTGATCCGAAACGTATTCACCAAAGCGATCGGTGGATCCGAAAACTTGACCACCACGGATGCCGCCGCCCGCCATGAGCACGCTCTGACAATGGGTCCAGTGATCGCGGCCAGCGCCGCCTGCACCGCCGGAACGTGGGTCGCCGATCTTGGGTTTGCGGCCCATCTCGCTGGTAACGAGCAAAAGCGTTTGATCGAGCAGATTGCGATTGGCGAGGTCTTCAATCAGAGCCGAGAACGCTCGATCAAACTCAGGCAGTAGATTCTCCTTCAAGCATGTAAAATTGTTACCGTGCGTATCCCAAGCTCCTTCGCTGGCGCATTTCTTGGCAAACGATTCGTCTTCTTTCCAAAACACGGTGATGAACGGTACTTCGGCCTCAGCCAAGCGGCGTGCCAGCAATAGGCTCATGGCATTAATGCCCATGCCGTAGCGATCACGCATGGACTGGGGTTCGCGGCTGATATCGAACGCTTCGGTCGCTTTGGCGGACATCAGTAACTCGAGCGTACGCGATTGATGATTCTTCCATAGTTTTTCAGCAGAGCTGTGATCAAAATCACGGCGAGCCCCATCGAGCTTCGATAGCAGTTGCTGGCGCGAACGCAGTTGCTCAGTGGTCACATCTCCGGCGAGCACCAGGGCAGGGGCTTGGAACTTCAGCGGCTCAGCCGGCGATCCGTTTACATATAGTGGATCGAATTCAACGCCCAGACGTGCAGCGAACTGACCAGGTCGCGTGTAGGGTGCTTTACTGGGTTTGTGTGGCAAGGTGATCGCGTTGGGCAATTGAGCGTGCAGGGGCCGACGCGATGCTACCACGGTCCCCATGTAAGGCCAATCGTCCGCATACGGTCGACGATCATTGCCCAGCGACAAAAACGTTGGATCAGCCCGATGCCCGGTCAAATTATAATAGTAACCAGCGTGATGATCATTCGTGTTGACAGTTCCACACACCGAACGGATAACGGCCAAGTGATGCGACTGTTGGGCGAGCATCGGCAAATGTTCGCACAGCCGCACGTCCCTGGCCGACGTGTCAATCGAGTTGAACGGCCCACGGTACTCCGCGGGCGCGTTGGGCTTCATATCCCAGGTGTCGATGTGCGAAGCACCGCCACACAAGAAGAACAGTATCACCGACTTCGCTTGCCCACCGGATTTTGTAGGCCGCTGGGCAGCAACTACCGATTGGTCGCCGGCTCGCAAGCGATTCGATGCACCGAATTTCAAGCCTGCGATCCCGCAGCTGGAAGCGACTAAAAATGTTCGTCGGTTAGTCATGGTTTTTACTTTCGGACACCTTTTGCGTCTGGCATTTGGTTTACAGGCTTACATCTGGTTCCTAGACTCCTGCCGGCTCCTGCCGGCTCCTGCCTGGGAACCCACTGTCTTGCCGGCTCTGCCTGCCGACCAGGGGTAGGCTTACAAAATCGCTTCAATCGGATGGCCTTTACTGATTGCAAGTGGTCGATTAAAGCGGTCGCGAAGTTCAGTTTCCGGTGCAAAACCTAAGCAATGATAAACGGTGGCGGTCAAGTCTTGAGGTTCTACGCGTCCGTCGAGCGGATAACCGCCCTGACGATCCGAGCGACCGTAGACCGCGCCGCCTTGTACACCACCACCTGCGAGGGCTGCCGAAAAAACATGCCCCCAGTGATCGCGACCTCCGCTGGGATTGATCTTGGGTGAACGACCGAACTCACCCATCCATACGACGAGCGTTTCCTCCAACATGCCGCGTTGTTGGAGGTCTTCCAACAGTGCCGAGTAGGCTTGGTCCATCGGTGGCATCAGGGAGGTCTTTAATCGCTCGGCGTTCTTGGCATGTGTATCCCAAGCGGGTGCCACGTCCGGGTCGGTCTCCCAACGCGTCCAGTTGACTTGCACGAGCGACACACCGGCCTCGACCAGTCGCCGCGCGAGCAACACGCTCTGACCAAATCGATTTTGTCCATAGCGCTCGCGCGTTGCTGCCGCTTCGTGTTCAATCGCAAACGCCTGCTGAGCATCACTCGTGCGCAGCAGATCGATTGCTTTGTTTTGCCAACCTGCCCAACGCGACTGTGCTGTACCTGGAGCAGTAGCGCGTGCCGTCGTTTGGAACGAATCGAACTTCGCATTCATCATGCGTTGCAGCTTACGGCGCTCGAGCAAACGATCTGCTGTCATGTCAGCAGGCAGGGCGATCGTAGGGACGCGAAAGTCGACCTTGCCGGGATCGCAGGCCACCAACCAAGGGTCCGCATGATTGCCCAGCCAGCCTGCATCTTGCCCCGGCCAGACGATGTGCCCGGTGTTCCAGATCTCTTCAGGCAAACGCACTGATCCCGGGAGACTCGTCGCATCTCCTTTTAAGTGACGCACCACCGCTGCCATACTTGGCCAGTCGTTAGGTGCACCCGGCAAGGCGTTTTCTTGGTTCTTTGGCGCGTGTGGATAGCCCGTTAGCATCCAATAACCGCTCGACGAGTGCGCGTTATCATCAGTCGCCATGGCTCGCAGCACAGCGATTCGGTTCGTGAATTTGGCAGTGAGCGGCATCAGCTCACCGATTTGCAATCCAGGCGTGGCCGTCGGAATCGTCCCTAACTCGCCGCGGATCTCGGTGGGAGCGTCGGGTTTGGGATCCCACGTTTCATGCTGCGGCGGACCGCCCAGCATAAAAAGAACGATACACGATTTCGCTTTGCCAAAGGAACTTGCCAGCGGCGAACCGTCGGCCATCGCCGCGTGACAACGACCATGCATCAACTGCGGAAGGCCAAGCCCAAATGCGCTCAACCCACCGACTCGCAACCATTCGCGTCGCGATATGCCATCGCACAGCTTGGCACCAAGGTGATTGAGTGAGAGCATGGTGATTCCTACGAGCCGAAGGCAGGGGTGGGCGGGTCTGCTATTATAGCTGAAAAATGAGTGAGCCGACGGCGTTAGCCGCGGGTTTCGAAGTCGGGCGGTCTAAATTCCTAGCCACTTGACCACTGTCGTTGTTTCTTCAGAATCGGCGTGCTCAAATTAAACCGCTTGTCATGATCGATCACTACTTCGAAACCCGCGGCTAGGCTAGCGCCATCGGCTCACTGGTGTTTGGGCATGCTTCAAAGTATGCTCTCAGCTTGAAACCATCCAGTGTTGCTCCCTCGCACAGAGTTCGAATCGCTATGAGACTCTTTTCATTGATGTTCTTCAGCAGACACACCGTGGTGGCTGTGATTGTCATGCTAGCTGGCTTACTACAATCAGCAGTAGCCCAAGACAACCTGTTTCGGCGGGAGAACCTGGTGGCGTGGTGTATCGTGCCGTTCGATAGCCAACATCGTACGCCCGAGCAGCGCGCCGAGATGCTGGTCAAGCTGGGCATTCATCAGTTGGCTTACGATTACCGCGCTGAACATATCCCGAGATTTGATGAAGAACTGGATCAACTGAAGAAGCACGATATCAAGCTTTTGGCATGGTGGTTTCCGAC
>JAYVHC010000619.1:0-2841 GCA_043771575.1 Planctomycetia bacterium | reverse complement strand
ACGATCGCCGCAGCAGCCAGGATGGACAGCACCGCAAACAATTTTCCCCAGCCCGCACCCATACCAAACAATGCGCCAGGGTTCACTGCCGTTTCAATGCCCATGTATGGCTCGATTAACCACCATGGCGGCTGTTCACCCGGCAGGCCGCGCGAAGTGAACACCGCTTGCTTGGTCCACAGGTCAACTGCGGTACCGCCCACGGCAATCGCAAAATATGCGAGCCAGCGAACCCACAAGATCGGTTGCGATTTCGTATCGGCTGCAGAATCCACTTCCGAGCTACTCGCAGGCTTGGATTCGCTCAGCACCTTAGGATTCCAGTTTTGAGGCACACTTGACACAATAGGCGGTATCCGGAATGACTTCTAATCGAGCTTTCGGAATGCGACCACCGCATTCATCGCAAGTACCGTACGTTCCTGCGGCAATCTTAACAAGAGCGACAGCGATCCGGTCGAGCCTGTTGCCGTCAGCTGAGAGCAAGTTAAGCGTAAATTCCTGTTCGAAACTGTGACTTCCTACATCAGCCGGGTGAAGCGGTGCGCGATTGTCCGAGAATTCGCCATCCATTCCGCCTAGCGCTTCTTCGGACATCATATTGAAGTCCCCTCGCAGTCGGCTCCGCAAAGTCAGCAACATCTCACGAAATTTCTCAAAGTCAGCCGCGTTCATGAGGGCTCCATGTTCGAACTGCAAAAAAAGTAGTAGTTGTAGTAAGTAGGGAGGGTTAAGGACGAAACCCGCCAGAACCCCCAACAACATTTCAGCAGCTCTGAATTAGCCCAGCTAATTGCAGGAGGCGCCGAACTCGATTGCAGCTAGATCTACAACGCTGTTAACCTAGGGGGCTTAGCGGAGGGAATGGTAGGCAAAACGCGAATTAATGTCAAACTGAGAATTGTCACGAGTTCGGATTGGGCGATAAAATCTCAGTGAAAACTTCGCAGAGTCGCCATGGGCGGGGCGGAACCGGTTCTGTATAACGGCTCAGGATCTGCTAGCTAATCAATCGCGGGCGATTTCCGATGACCAATATACCGAAGCCCCTTTTCGGCAAATTTACGTTCGACAACACACCGACAGGGTATGACTATGGCCGACGTCAAGTTGGCAGCCACTAAGGCGCAACCAATTACCAGCGGCGTTTCGTTTCAGCAGTGCATCAACCCATTGTGCGGTTATACGTTAGACGTTGGCCAAGTTAAAACGGCTTGCGATCGTTGTGGCGATCTGCTGGACATCGGTTACGATTGGTCGCGAATTGCCGTGCCCAAACGCATGTCGGATTTTGAACACATGTGGACGCAGCGACATAATCCGTTGCGGTTCAGCGGCGTGTGGCGTTTTCACGAGCTAATTCAATTCGTACCAGCCGACAAAGTGGTCACCGTCGGAGAGGGCCAAACACTGCTGCAACAAGCCAACCAAGTCGGTCAATTCGTCGGCATGAACCCTGGCCAATTGTACTTGCAGTATGAAGGCATGAACCCTTCGGGCAGTTTCAAAGACAATGGCATGTGCGCAGCGTTCACACACGCGCGATTGACCGGTGCCAAACGAGCCGCGTGTGCGTCGACCGGCAACACGTCCGCTTCGCTCGCCATGTACTGTTCAGTGACCAGCTTGATGAAAGCAGTCATCTTTATTGGCAGTGGGAAAATCTCTTTTGGGAAACTCTCGCAAGCTCTCGAGTACGGTGCGCTCACAATACAGATCGCGGGCGATTTCGACGATGCCATGTTGCGCGTCAAAGAAGTGTCCAAGGATCTTGGCATCTATCTCGTCAACAGTATCAATCCGTTTCGACTTGAGGGCCAGAAGTCCGTGATGTACCGCGTGCTCGAAGCTCTGCGCTGGGAATCGCCGGATTGGATTGTTGTGCCGGGCGGCAACCTCGGTAACTCGAGTGCATTCGGCAAGGCGTTTATTGAATTACAACAACTGGGTTTGATCAATCGCATTCCACGCTTGGCTGTGATCAACGCCGCGGGTGCTGACACATTACATCAACTGTATGAGCGTCGCGGCTTGCGATGGAACGAAGGTAAAGCCGACAACGGCATCACTTGCGATTACTACAACGAACTTGACAGTCGCAAAGCTAAAGCGGACACGATCGCCAGCGCGATTGAGATCAATCGTCCCGTGAATTTGAAGAAGTGCTTGCGCGCCCTCGACTTCATGGACGGAGTTGTTCGCAAAGTGACCGATCAAGAAATCCTTGACGCGAAAGCTCAAGTGGGCGCGGGCGGTATTGGTTGTGAACCCGCCAGCGCTGCCAGTGTCGCCGGTGCCAAACTGCTACGCGAAGAAGGTGTGATTGCTCCCTCGGATCGAGTAGTCTGCATTTTGACGGGCCATCAGTTGAAAGACCCGGACGCCACAGTCGCGTATCACACCACCGACCAGGAAGAGTTCAACGAAGTGCTCGGTAGCCGAGGCGTCAGCCGCGCTTCCTTCGCCAACCGCGCCGTAGCGGTCCCCAATGAACTCGACGCCATCATCCGCGCCATTCAGTTGTACAGTTGACCCAAACGCCGGTGCCTGGGCAAATCGCGGCTTCACGCTATCTTGGTTTCTTGAAATTCACGAGTAACCCGAAGCAGCGAAACAGTTTGGAGTGACATGATGGCGGCGATTCGATTGGCGATTCATGGAGCGGCAGGTCGGATGGGCAAGCGGCTGGTGGCCTTAGGCAGTCAAGATTCGGGCCTCCAAGTGATGGCAGCAATTGAATACGCGGCTCATCCAGCCCTCGGCCAAGATGCGGGCGTTTCCGCAGGCGTGCCGGCTCTCGGAGTTCCACTTTCCGCTGCTTGGCCGGACGGGATTCAAGCC
>JAYVHC010000618.1:0-9083 GCA_043771575.1 Planctomycetia bacterium | reverse complement strand
GATCACCGGCAACGTCGGCTTGCGTTGCAGCAAATCGGTGCCAAGTGTTTTGCCAACTTGCGCGGTCCCCCACAAGTCCAGCCAATCATCTACGACTTGGAAAGCGATTCCCAGTTTGCGGCCGAAACGTGACAGAGCATGCGCTGCGGCCGAATTGCCTCCTCCGCTCCACGCCCCCAACCGGCAACTGACCGCACACAACTCGCCAGTCTTCTGCCGTAAGATATCAATGTAATCCGCTTCAGCAATTTTCCAGTTGCCGATCGATGTATGTTGGCGCAGTTCGCCTTCGCACAATTCGCTGGCCGCTGAAGCTATGTTGCGGGCTGCGAACGATGATCGACATTGTGCGGCCAATCCGTAGGCTCGCGTGAACAGAAAATCACCAAGCACAATACTGCGATGAGCTCCCACTTGGGCGTGAATGGTCGGTTGATGGCGGCGGAGTGTTGCCTCGTCGAGCACATCATCGTGAACAAGACTGGCCGCATGCACCAGTTCAACCGTTGCTGCCACGCGAATCGAATCTTCATCGCAGCCACCAACGGCCATCGCGGAGAGCAGCGCCAAACACGGCCGCAAGCGTTTGCCACCCAAACTCGCTGCGCGACTCGCCAGTTCATTTACTTCCGGATATCGGCTGCGCAGTACTTCCGCGAGTGTGGATTCGACTCGCTGGAGATTTTCGCCTACCAATGCTCGCATCAGAGCTTGCGGGTTCTGGGCGCCCAATTCGGGGGCGACTAATTCGGGGGCGTTGGCCTGAGTGCTCGCTGTTAGGTTACCATCCGAAAATCGACCGGATTGCCGAGATCCAAGCGGTGCTGGCTGAGCAGTTGGCTGCACCCGCGTCGTGCGCACTGACATACGATCAATCATCATGGCTCCGTTGACGCAGCGCGTCGATAATCGCCTCGCATTCCGCCAGACTTTGATTCCAGCGAAACATCCTCCAGGCTCATGGAACGATCCACCGCCTTGCACATGTCGTAAACTGTCAAACCAGCGATACTCGCGCCCACCATGGCTTCCATTTCAACTCCCGTTCGCGACGTCACACTCACCGTAACAGAAATCTTCAGTCGCTCGTTCGACAACCATTGAAAATCGACTTCGATGGCGTCTAGCGGCAAACTGTGGCACAGTGGAATCAGTTCGTCGGTTCGCTTGGCAGCTTGTATGGCCGCTAGTCGAGCCACGCTCAGCACATCGCCCTTCTTCAAAGTGTTCTGTTGGATTTCTGCAGCGGTCTGAGGCAGCATTCGGCAAACTGCTGTCGCCGTTGCGGTGCGTCGCGTAATCGGTTTTTCGCCAACGTCGACCATCCGCGCCGCCCCAGTATCGTCGATGTGCGACAAACCACTGGCGATGCCATTGGCTGCTTTGGAGGCGTTAGGTTTATCGGAAGACATGGACCCGTTCCTGTATTCTCGCCGAAGCGGCAGATTGCAACTCGCTGTAGCGACAAGTGTTTACCGTAAAGGAATTTGCTTATTAACGAAGGAAACCACCCTTCCGGCAATCGATGTGAAAAAAAAGGCGTCGCCCGGGCCCTAAGGATGAAGGATGTTTCCTGGTGGGAAAGCGTTATGGCTGGCGTGATAGTTGTGTAACGCAAGTCCCATTTGTTTGAGATTGTTACGGCATTGTAGCTTCCGCGCCGCTTCCCGAGCCTGCTGGACCGCAGGGAGTAGCACCGCAATTAGAATTGCAATGACGGCGATAACCACTAGTACTTCTATCAACGTGAACGCGTGGCGATGAGCCAAAAATTCTCATAAAGGGTCGTTGGATGGGCGTCTTTACGTTATCGCACGCGTCTGGTTCGGGCCAACCATTGCGCAATTTCTTTGTAACCCGTATGGCTGTCGCAAAACTAAAAACCGTAGAAGTCAAGCGACATTTAACGTCTCATGATTGTGGCAGTGCAAGGGAGCGGCGACACTAGCTAGTTGCTGACTCGGGCGGTTTGAACTTTGGCGTGGTCCACTCAACATAGAACCACAGCAGCATCGCGAAGAAGGCTGGGATCAGATAGTAGATGACTCGATAGAGCAAGAGTGCTGCCAGCACGGGTTCTTTGGCGCTCAGTGGAGTCATTTCCAGCACGATTAACTCAAGTACTCCAATACCGCCTGGCATGTGCGTTATCACAACCGCGATCATGGCTGCTAAGTAAGCAACCAGCACGGTACTGAAGTGAATTGCATCATGGCCGCGCAGGTCGCTTGGAATCAAGAAGTACAAAACGGCCGACGCCAGCACGAAATCGCCTGCCGAAACAACTAACTGCATCGCCGACAGTTTTAGTGGAGGCAAAGAAAACCGATACTCATTCCAATGCACTGGCTTGCGAATAAAAACGGATGCGAGCAAGTACAACATCACCACGCACAAGAAGATCCAGCCCCAAGTACTAGGCTGCAAGATCAGCCCTTCGGCCAGATGATCGGGCAACTGGACTGGTAACGCCACAAACGCGATTCCGGCGAGCAGAAACATGCCCAACCAAAACGTCATCGAAATGATTGAGATGAATGCCACGATCTCAACTAGGCTGAATCCCCACTTCGAATACAATCGGTAGCGCAGGGCGGTACCACCGACGGTCCAGCCCAACACGTTGCTCATCGCGTAGCCTACGACCGCGCCGGTCATGACGCGGTTTAAAGGGATTTTTTTGCGGAGATAGCGAACCGCAATCAAATCGTAGCCAGTCAACAACAGAAAATTCGCCGCAGTAATGCCCACGGCTAACAACAAACTGACCCATGAGACTTTGTACATCGCGTCCATCACACTGGACCATTCGATGTCCTGCAGTTTTTTTCGCAGCAAGTACACAGCAACCAGCATAATCGCGATGACGACGGTATAGCGGGCCGACTCGCCGATGCGTTTAACGACGAGTCCTCCTTGTGGCTTTTCCAATGCAGCATCGATCGACAAGTCGGGCGACCGTGTAGAAGCGTCTTTGCTGAGGGGATCTAACAAGTCATTTTTCCTGCGTTGAATCAAAACCACCTTGAGGGAGGTGATCGCTGCTTTTTGGCAAACTGATTGCCCGGCACTGCCTTTCGAACTCCGCTCTCCCTCAACATAGTAAGCCAAAGGTTACCCCTGGTCCAAGGGGCCTACAGAAGTCGAAATGTCCGCCAAGTCACCGAGTGATCAGAAAAAATCCCAAAAACTCCAGCCGTCAATAGTGGCTACCCAGCCAACCCCATCTGGCCCCAATGATTACAATAGTCGCCACAGCCGCAAGTGGGCTGCACTTTGAACCTCTAAACACTTCCCGCCGAGCCTTATCATTTCAGCCAACGATCCCTACAAACCGACCGCCAGCAATCGACCCAACGACCGGCCCAATGATCCCCTCGATTCGGCGCGAATCAAAGCGTACTTCCGTTTGATCCCGCTGCTGTTCGTCTGCTACATCATCGCCTACGTGGATCGCACCAACGTTGGCATTGCCAAAATGACGATGGGCGAAGACCTGCCTGCATTCGGTAGTTGGGTGTTCGGGTTCGGCGGCGGAATATTCTTTATAGGCTACTATCTCCTAGAGATCCCTGGATCGTTGATCGTTGAGCGTTGGAGCGCCCGCAAGTGGATTTGCCGAATCATGGTAACCTGGGGCATCATGGCTGCGGCGACTGCGTTTGTGACGACTCCGATTCAGTTTTACATTGTTCGATTTCTACTTGGGGTAGCCGAAGCTGGCTTCTTCCCAGGAGTCATCGTCTATCTAACGCATTGGTTCCCATCCAAGGATCGAGCCCGCGCCATCTCTTACTTCTTGATTGCTTCGCCGATTGCGATGATTATCGGGCCCGCCATTTCTCAGTTGTTTATCGACATCGGTAGAACACACTTAGTCGATGGCGTCCTGGTGACAAATCCGATGTTGCTAGGTCTTAAGGGATGGCAATGGATTTACATTTTCTGGGGAATACCGGCGGTAGTCATCGGCTTTGTCGTGCTGTTTTACCTTACCGATCGCCCTCGGCAAGCCAAGTGGTTGACGCAAGAGGAACGCGATGCCTTGGAAAATGAACTCGCTCGCGAGAAGCGTTTAAGAGCTAGTACTAGTCATCATTCAGTATTTGCTGCATTAACCAGCCCGCGCGTACTCCTGTTGTCTTTAGCCTACTTTGGCATCGTAAACGCCAATTATGGAATGGAATTTTTCTTACCCAGCATCTTTAGACAGTGGTATAATTTGGAACCTGCGCAATCCGCACTATTAGTGATGATTCCTTCACTACTAGTGATCCCGGGGCAATTGTTCATCGGGTGGAGTTCGGATTACTTCAACGAGCGCCGTTGGCATTGCGTAGTACCGGTAGTGATCGGTGCGACCATGCTTGCGTTCGCACCCTTAGCTAGTGGGGACATCTATCTGGGCGTATTCTGCTTTACTATCGCTGTGGCAGGAATGAAGTCCTACATGCCGGCGTTTTGGTCTTTGCCAAGTTTATTCCTAACTTCTTCCGCTGCCGCTGGCAGTGTTGGAATGATTAACGCGAACGGTAACTTGGGTGGAATGGTTGGCTCACTGAGCATGGGCTGGATCCATCAACAATTGGGTTCATACACTTACGGTCTACTTTTCTTGAGTTTAACTAGCATCCTTTCCGCCTCGCTGATCGCGGTACTTCCGCTTCGACAACCGCAGGAAAATACAGGCAAGAATGCTGAGCCCTGATTGGCGATCGTGCTCGAATTTAGTGCGATGATTAGCCAAACTTGGCTTGAATCGAAAAATTTCTGGCTTCGCTTATTTAGTTCTGGACCAACGCCATCTAGAATCGGGGCCAAAGTAGGCGATAAACCATTGCACATCTAATAGGAACCGCTATGGCGAACCAATTGTTTCGCACCAAGAGTCTCAACACGATGGTGGCCGATATGGAAGGCAGCCATCGACTGAAACGTACGCTTGGTCCAGTGTCGCTCACCGCCCTGGGCGTGGGAGCCATCATCGGCACAGGTATCTTTGTTCTCGTCGGCAAAGCAGCGGCTAATCAGGCGGGACCAGCCATCATGCTGTCGTTCGTAGTGGCCGGTCTGGCGTGCGTGTTCGCCGCACTGTGTTACGCCGAGTTCGCTTCGATGGCACCGGTCGCCGGCTCCGCCTACAACTATGCTTACGCCACTCTCGGCGAGCTGATGGCCTGGATTATCGGTTGGGATTTGATTCTGGAATACGCGGTGGCATCTTCGACCGTCGCGCATGGTTGGTCGAAGTACATGCAAGCGCTGCTAGATCAACTGGGTATAAACGTATTCGGCAAAGAAGGAATTCTGCACCGGTTCTCTGATGCCCCGTTCGATTACAACGGATCATTCTTTGCAACCGGATTTTTCTTTGATCTTCCCGCCATCGTGATCACCGCCATCGTGACCGCGATTTTAGTTCGCGGAGTTTCCGAGAGTGCCTTTACCAATGCGATCATGGTCTCAATCAAAGTCAGCGTGGTACTATTCGTCATCATTGCTGGCTTCCAATTCATCAAGGTCTCCAACTGGACCGATAACTTTGCACCCTACGGCTATGGCGGAATGACCTTCTTCGGGCACCCGCTCGCTCTCTTCGGCGGAACAGACAAAGGGATGATGGCTGGGGCCGCGGGGATTATCTTTGCCTACCTCGGCTTTGACGCGGTATCGACTCAGGCCGAGGAAGCCAAAAATCCGAAACGCGACTTGCCGATCGGTATCATTGGCTCGTTGGTGATCTGTACAGTTCTATACATCGCCGTAGCAGCCACGCTGACCGGGATGGTGCCCTATGACAAAATTGACGTCAATGCACCGGTGGCTATCGCCTTCAAGCAAGTTGGGTATGAATCCGCTCAGTTCCTTGTAACCATCGGAGCGATCGCTGGTATCACCTCCGTGTTGCTCGTGATGATGATGGGCCAGCCTCGTATTTTCTTGGCAATGGCTCGCGACGGTCTGATGCCTATCAGCTTCTTCGGCGCCATTCATTCAAAGTTTCGAACGCCTTATAAGTCGACGATCCTCACCGGATTGGTAGTCGCCGCAGCGGCAAGCCTGTTACCGTTAAGCATCCTTGCCGACCTTACTAACATCGGTACCTTGTTTGCCTTTGCCCTAGTGTGCGCCTCGGTGCTTATCTTGCGTTACGTCGACCCCAAGCGAGAACGACCATTTAGATGCCCCTTCTCGCCAGTTTTCCCATCGCTCGGAATTATCCTTTGCATCGCACTGATGCTCTCGCTGCCCAGTGAGAATTGGCTGCGATTGGTAGTTTGGTTAGCCGTCGGTCTGTTGATCTACTTCTGCTATGGCTACTGGCACAGCAAGCTACGCAATGCCCCAACAGCCTAGTTTTCAGAGAACTCTCTCATTGAAGCTCAGCATCCGCAATGCGTCAAAGCTGAGCTTCGCGGCTTAGTATCGATCTAAGGCTTTATGGCTTTAGGCCCGGGCCAGTTGTTTCTGTAAAGTCGCTTGCTAGCACGCGACTGCTGGGAACGCCGAGCAACTCTCTCATCGCGCCGAGCAAGACAGCTTCCGTTTCAGGTGCGACATTCGATGCGCCAATGCTTGTTTCATAACCACCTTGTGGATATGCGACGCGCGTGCCAATGTAGAACGTACCGTATTCGCCATAAGCGGCCATAAAGATGTTCGAGTCGGGCAACATGTGCTGGGCGGCCAACTGATATTCGACAAACAATTCGCCCGGCATGAACAGTAGTTGGTTTTCTCCAAGCTTCAAACGGCCGATGGGAATCATTACACCAGCTTCAGCTCGCCGCAAGAAAGCTAACTTCTCCGCCGAATGAACACGCAGCGCAAAGGGCGTTTCGTCGCTGGCCACAGCGGCTTCGAGCTCTTGGTGATTGAGGTGTGAAGCCAATGGAATCGCAATAGGTAAGGCTTGCCAATCGAGCGTCAATTTTGTTGCGTCTTGTTTTTGTTGATGGGCGAACGCTACACGCATGCCATTAGCGACTTTGTCGGCGAGCACTTGCCGATTCTCGGTTGAGCCGTCATTGAATTTACCGGCGCCGATATTGCCCCCGGCGCCATTGAAATGCACATGAAACACGCCCGTTTCAACTTGGCGAGCGTTTCTGGCCATGCCGGGGAAATCGGGATTCGCGCCGCCGGTGCGATAATAACTTTGTGGATGCGTAGCATAAAATGTTAACACTGCGATCGGGTCGGTCGAACCAAAGAAAGTCAACGAACGCAGCACAGGATCGATGACTCCAGTCGGCAGCGATCGCATCTTTTCATCATTACAAGCGGTGTAGCGAGTTGCAAAGACCTTGCCGTCCGGACCCAGTATCCGCCGATTGGAGGCAACATCTTTTACTTCCGCTCGACCTACGCCAATCGAAACGACCGGCTTTGATTGCTTGGCTGCCATCGCTGCCGCAGCGCTGGCATTCTTGATCACCTGCTCAATGAAGGGCACATCGAAATGCGCCGCTGTTTGGCCGAACGGCTCAAGAATCTCAGCGGCAGTCAAATCACAGCGCGGCGCATCATGTTGGTGTAAAGTGTGAACGGCAACGCGATCCGCAGTCGTCCCCACCGCTCCCGCTAGGCTTGCACGAAATTTTTCCTGTGCACCATTGGCGATGCCCAGCCAATCGACCGTACACAGCACAACAGGCTTTTGATCGCCCAACAGGACGATGCCCCGACAACTGAGAGGCACCGTGATTTCTTTGGTTGGGTCATAAGCTAGGGGCGCGCCGATCTTCGGCGTTGCATCCACTTCAAATGTGCCCACACGCAGCTCCGCGTGGCTGCTTGCGGCTAGCCAAAAAGAAACTAAGACCATCACAAAAGGGCTTGGCAATAGTCGCATGGTAGTCTACCTCGTGGACGGATTGAGACCGGATGGTAAGTGCCCAGGAAAATTCTCGTGCTTGTGGCGAATGCATCCAACCTGCTTTTGCGACTTTTAATATTGCCGGCAAGCAGGATGCTTACCCCACTTCTAAACTGTTGGCTGGTTAGAGTTCGTCGATTAAATCGCGCATCCATTCGGGTCGCGTCGGGCTTTCAGCCCACTGTCGAACCAATTCGCGATCCGGTTCCGACATCCTTTCCGAGTTAAAAAGCCGCTTTGCCCGATCGACCACATCATCTTTGTCTCGCGCGTGACTTTCAAGGTCTTCGATTTCGGCGAGTTGAAACTCGGCAAGTGTTTTTAACAGGGCGGGCATCTGATCGTCTTTCAGAATGGAGTCGACCGCATTGCGCGCACGAGCAAACTCCCGCTTCTGAGAATAGACGACTGCCAATTGCAACCACGCTTTGCCGGCGTAGGTACGATTAGTTAAGGAGTCGCTCTTTGGCGGATGGAACTTAATGACCGCTTCCCACCGTTCGGCGCTGTTGTCGCTACTGAACAAGACGTCGGCAAATTGTTCCTTCACGGTATCCAGTTTCTTAGTTCCTTGAAACGCAGGTCCGTTACTAGCAAGCAGGTCCTCGCGACCTAATTCACCCAGCAATGAACCCAGGAAAAATGTAAAGACTGCAAGTACCGGTGCCGCAATCATGTAGCCGATTCGCCTCTTCGCGGCCGCCCGTTGTTCGTTCAGTTTCGATTGCAACATCAACGTCGCGGCCGAAGGTCCGTGGAGCGACGAATTCATCGCACCAGGCAAAGGAACCGTTTGATCCGGCCAGTATGCCTCCAGATCCGTCGCTCGGCCGGCTCGTAGCGCTTCGAGCACTTCATTCGGATTGGAGAAACGATTTGCGGGGTCTTTGGCCAGTAACTTGTTGACTAATTGAACTAGCGACGGTGGCAGGTCGACGCGCAGCTCCGATATGTTCGGGGGTTCCGTTTGCACATGCTGCATCGCCAACGCCAGAGGCGTTTCACCTGTGAATGGAGGTCGTCCAGCAATCATGTGATACAAGGTCACGCCGAGCGAATACAGATCACTACGAATGTCCACATTGCCTTCTTGGATCTGCTCTGGGCTCATGTACATCGGAGTACCAAGCGTTGTACCAGCGCGGGTCAATTGCGGATCATCGCTCAGCAACACACGCGCTAGCCCATAGTCCGCGACCTTGAC
>JAYVHC010000617.1:0-3939 GCA_043771575.1 Planctomycetia bacterium | reverse complement strand
CTCTACGGCGGACGCCAATCTTCAGCTGTCACACACCCCGGCACCATCGCCCCTGAGACGCTGACCGGCACTTCTGCTGCCGACAAAATCAACGGAGCTCGGGGCGACGACACACTTATTAGTGCAGGAGGCGCAGACGTACTCTTCGGCGGCGAAGGCAACGATGTCTTCGCACTCAGCGATCTGAATTTCGGCCGCATTACTGGCGGTAACGGCAGCGACACACTGCGGCTCGACGGCTCCGGGATGACGCTTGACCTCACAGCGATCAAAAACAGTCGGCTGCGCGGCATCGAGCAGATCGACATTACCGGTTCTGGTAACAATACGCTCATACTCAACCCACTTGAGCTGCTTAACTTGTCGGATGAAAGCAACACGCTGCTCGTCCGCCGCAACGCTGGCGACACCGTCAATTTTGGAAGCGGCTGGATCATTGGCGGCACTGAGAGAATTAGCGGCGTAATGTACCAAGTCTATACTCTAGGCTCGGCGACACTAAAGTTGCAGTTGACCAACCAAGCCCCCACAGCCATCGTGCTATCCAACGTTATTTCGTCGATCGCCGAAAACACCGCCACCACCACTCGCATCAAAGTCGCCGACCTAGTCGTTATCGACGACGGCGTTGGTACCAACTCTCTCTCGATAGTCGGCCCCGACGCTGCCTATTTTGAAATCGATTCCGGCGCCCTTTATCTAAAAAACGCCACCGTCATCGACTACGAAACCAAAACCAGTTACAGCATCAATCTCGAGGTTGACGATCCTACAGTAGGGTCAAACCCCGACGCAAGCGCAGCTTATGTGCTCAACGTGACCGACGTAAACGAACCCGTGGTTCTTACTGTAGCAAACTCTACGGTCACCGGTATGATACTTTCAACACTCACCAACACTGGAACCTGGTCCGACCCCGAAGGCGGCAGTGTAACCATGTCCGCCTCTGTCGGCACGGTTATCATGAACTCCAATGGGACGTGGAGCTGGAGCTATGTGCCACCAGTTGGGAGCATGTCGACCCAAGTCGCGATTACAGCAGCCGACACGAGCGGAACTTCGCAGGTCACTTTTAACGTCAATGTTGCAGTGCCGCCCACGGTTACAAACATGATCTTGGGTGATGGTACGAATCAGCGGTCAATGGTTAGTCGAATCGAGGTACAGTTCAATACAGAAGTCATGATTGAACCGAATGCATTTTCTTTAGCTCGCCGAGTTTCGGGTGTATTTACCGCAATACCCACTGCGAACGTAAGCATCAACTTGTCCGCTGCAGTGGTAAGCGGAAAGACGATTGCAGTCTTAACCTTTAGCGGTAGCGAAATCATCGGTAGTTCATTGGCTGATGGCAACTACCGCTTTCGAATTGATTCCTCGCGTGTGACAGCCTTTGGAAACAATCTCGATGGTGACGGAAACGGCTCGCCTGGAGGAGATTACGTAATCGGCGAGCTTTCCACGGATCGTATCTTTCGCTTCTTCGGAGACTCCGATGGTAATCGCCGAAACAACGCCTTGGACTATTCGCGTTTTCAGCTCGCTTACGGAACCAAAAGCACAGATGCCAAGTACAACGCAATTTTCGACTACCAAAGCAATAGCATCATCAACGCACTGGACTTTTCCCAATTTTCCCAACGCTATGGCACGCTCTTGATTTTTTAATCCATTCCTGGCACACTGGCGTACCCCCGCCATACCGATTTCATAAAATTGAGGGTAACACACAAATGGCATTTTGGCAAAAGTGGACCAACGCGGTTTTGATTACTTGCTTCGCACTATCCAATTCGAATGTGCAGGCAGGGTTTATTGTCAGCATCGACCTAGATCCCGCCTTGGGTATCCAGGCAACAAACGCCCTACCCGCTCATGTGAATGATAGAATCACGGCCTCAATCATGTTGGAAATGACATCTCCGTCAACGTTGAGTGTCTATAACTTTTCCATTCGCTTAGGCAATGGACTCAGCTACTTTGGCAGGACCGAACTGGGATTTGGTACGCTCACCGGAAATCAGGATACCAACAATCTGCTGGTGGGTGGCAATACGGCATCGAGATTCGACGCTGGTCTCATTGGCGGTGGTAGTTATGGCATTCCAACCGGTCCGGTGTCCATTGGCACAATCACGTTTGATGTCGTGGGCACGTCGAATCTGACCATCCAGCCAGGACTTTTTGATGGCGGAAATTTCGATCTCTTTGTGGATGGCTTGGGCAACGAAGTTCCGCCGGATCAGATCACATTCAATTCAGGAACAGTAAATATCACTGCAGTTCCAGAACCGAGCTCGTTTGTGTTAATGGCCACGTTATCTTTTGGAGTAATTACTAGACGAATATCCCGACGCAAACGGGGCGTTTAAGCCCGCTTTGTTTGGAGCTCCTTGGAGCAATTGTCTTACTGAGCTTCAGATAGTTATTGGGAACTAAGCAAGCATTGTGGTCAAGCAGTTCATTGTTTAGTTCGATCGGGTGAGTGCTCGAGTCAATATTTATTCACTCGCTTGCGCTTCGAGCTTGTAACTGGATCAATTCCCAACCAAGGTTAACTTGTATTTGCGGCTTAGTTGATTCTTCCGCATCTATCCCGATAGGGATAACAGACATTAGCCGGGGGTCGCCGCGAAGCGTCGCACCCCCGGGGAACGAAAAGAAAAGCGAATGACCCTGAAGGGGTCAAAGATTCTTCGATCCTTGTCAGGATCGGAACGCGCTGCACGCATCTTTTACCGGTGGTGTCGCTCCGCTCAACCACCGGCTATTGTCTGGGTATCCCTTCGGGATGAAGGTCTGGTAGGATTGCGTGCTTGGTAGCACATTGTGCTATCATGTGGACATCGGAATAGGCCGGAAACGACGTCCGGTTTTGTAAACGATTTGCCATTGTCCACCAGGTGCTCCGATGTTCCATAGGTCAACGATTGCAGTAAAGAAAATGCTCTCGTCTGCCGTCAAAGCAGAGTCCCAAAGTCTCTGCTGGAGTTGGCAAGTGATGCCGCTGGTAGTGATCGGCTTACTGGGAATCGGCGCGTGTTCAAAGCAACGCGAAACGCCGATTCAGGGTGCGAAGCGGGCGACGCCCAATGATCAGCCGAAAGTAGAAATCGCGGCTTGGAGGGTACCTGAACAAGTCCCTGCGCGGGGCTATCTCTCCTCGCAAGCTTGTCAAAGTTGCCACGAAAAGAGTCACGAGTCTTGGCATCGTTCGTTCCACCGCACGATGACACAAGTCGCTTCCTCTGAATCGATTCAGGCACCCTTCGATGGTAGACAGCTAACGCGGCGTGGAACAACGTGTACCGTCGAGCGACGTGGAGACGCATTTTGGGTGACCGCGCCGGACCCCGATATTGAGTACCAACGATTCCAAGAAGGAAGTTCTGTCAGCCCGCCGCCACCTCAGATGGTCGAGCGTCAAGTTATGCTGGTAACTGGCTCGCATCATATGCAAATCTATTGGTTGCCAAGTCGCAATTCCAATGAGCTGCGCATTTTCCCATGGGTCTTTTTCATCGACGAACAGCGTTGGATTCCCTACGAGGACTCTTTTGTTGCTCCACCGGCAGTGCGACAAATGCGTGCGAACTGGAATGCCAACTGCATCGCGTGCCACTCGCTGGAAGGCAAGCCGAATCATAACTTCGACACGAAGCGATTCCAGACAGAAGTTGTGGAATTCGGGATTTCGTGCGAAGCCTGCCATGGTCCAGGCGAAGCTCATATTCGCTGGCAAGGCGACAAACGGATCGCGGCGGAAAAGGGGACCGACCCGATCGTCCATCCTGGACATGTTCCAACAAAGGTTGCGTCGCAAGTTTGTGGGCAGTGCCATAGTGACTTTATCCGCGACCGTGATTACTACACGGCGGGCCCGCGCTATCGCGCCGGTGGCAATTTGAATGCCGCACAAAAGACCATCGACTTCGAGGC
>JAYVHC010000616.1:0-7431 GCA_043771575.1 Planctomycetia bacterium | reverse complement strand
ACTACATGTATTCACAACCGCTTCGGAATGACAGCGCAATGTTTCTGGCATCCCTTCAGGATGCAATGCCACGTTTTATCGTTCACCGGTGGTGGCGCTGCGCTTACCACCGGCTACTGTCTATGATCCCTTCGGGATACCTGCAAATGTACCATCTGCCTACCTGTAAACGTACAACCGGGGCATGCAAACGTACCACCGGGTTACATGCAAATGTGCCACCGGGTTACATGCAAAAGTACCTTCGGGACATGCAATATTGCACAACTGCATAACGCATCAGCGAGGACACGCGAGCGCCCGTTTTCGACTTTACATCAACTCGGAATCGACTCCAGTCTTAGCAAGTCATCGGCTGTTTCGCGCTGACGAATCAGCTTGGCCACTCCGCCTTCGATCATCACTTCGGGAGCGCGGTACTTGCTGTTGTAATTGCTGGACATCGCGTAGCCATACGCGCCGGCAACTTCTAGCACGACCAAGTCGCCAACTTGCGCCGCTGGCAACATGCGTTTGGCAACAAATCCGCCTTCTTCTTGCGTAAAAATGTCGCCTGATTCGCACAATGGACCGCCGACTACGACAGCCCGTTCGGTTTTGCTGGCCGACGGGTCGCGATGGGCAATCGAAATCGGATGATACGAACCGTACAGAAT
Organism: Planctomycetia bacterium; assembly: GCA_043771575.1. Classification (GTDB taxonomy): domain Bacteria; phylum Planctomycetota; class Planctomycetia; order Pirellulales; family Pirellulaceae; genus Aureliella. Next base: position 6,775 of record JAYVHC010000616.1, on the reverse strand, counting down.
CGGTCGAGCCAAGTCGTTGAAGCCGGCATCAAGCAAGTAGAACGTGTTCTCCCCCATGTCCTTCACCGAGCGAATCTCCGCCACGAGGAAACCGCTCTCGGCTGCCAGGTATCGCCCCGGTTCGATCTCCAGTTCAATCGCGTGACCGAACTTGTCCTGCAAACGATTTCGTGTTGCATTCCAGAGCTGATAGTATTTGTCGAGATCGACGTAAGTTTGATTCTTTTGATAAGGCACCGGCAGACCGCCGCCAGCACTAATGGTCGTCACTGTGCGGCCAACTTCAATGCACGCTTTCTCCATCGCACCGCAAACCTGAGCCAAGTGCTCGATGTCGGTTCCGCTGCCGATATGCATATGCATGCCGGAAACGACCAAACCGTAAATGTCCGCGCGTCGCAAACAATCGACGATACTTTCATGCCAAATGCCGTGCTTCGACTGCGGCCCGCCCGTGTTTGTCTTTTGACTGTGACCGTGCCCGAACCCTGGATTGATACGTAGGGAGATACTGCGGCCCGGAGCTCTCTGACCGAGTTGCCCGATCATATCTGGTGAACCAACGTTGCAGTGGATGTCATGTTCCACCACTAAATCCAGGGCTTCGCGGTCGAACACATCCGCCGTGTAGACGATCCCTCTCGGATGCGAATTGGGAACAAAACCAGCTTTGAGAGCCCGCTTGATCTCACCCGCGCTGACAGCGTCAACTACCACACTCGCTTTTCGCATACGATCAAGAATAGCGATGTTGGAAAGCGCCTTTTGCGCATAACGAATCGCATCGAATGCGCTCAAGTCCGCGATACGTTGTTGAATGATGCTGAGATCGTAAACGTAAACAGGCGTTCCAAATTGGTTGGCAATATCAACGACAGAGATTCCAGCGATCAAATCACGCGTGGTAGCAAACGACGTAGGGCAGAGCATTTTAAGATCGGTTCCGAGAAACAGGTAACGAATTTTGAAAATAATCGAGAGAGAGTGATCAGTCGGATTTCGCGCGGCGTTCGCGTACTCGCCGACTGTAGGATTCCATGAACTTACGCTCAGTGGCGGTCAAGCTATCTTGGCCCTGTTGGTGTATTTTTGCCAAAATACGATCCGCCTCCATTTCATCTTTACCCAGTGGAGCTTCGGATTCTTGCGGGCGATGAACTTTAAAACCGCGTTGCTTTTGCCGCCACGACACTCGTGCGCGATCGGCAAATTGCTCAACGAAGCCGAAATTCAAATTGCCATAAAAGTAAGCAGTGGCAAACGCGGCACCGACCAAGTGGACGTCATAGGCCACGCCACCGCGGCCACCCAACATGTTGCCAACAATGATCAGGACTCCCAGCGCCCAGGCAGGCATGGGAATGACTCCCATCAATAGGATCTCTGCACGCGGAAAGCAGAAGACAAACAGCATGCAAACTGCCGTTACCCCCCCTGACGCACCCAGCATTGAAGGTCCGCCGCCCCAGGTTCGAATCGTCCAGTAAAGCCCGCCCAACGCGATCGCAATCAAATAAAATCGCAAGAACTCCCACCGTCCATAACGATCTTCTACACTGCGGCCCAGAAAATAGAGTGATGCCATGTTGAAGACGATATGCATCACGTCGCGCGATGAATGCGCAAAGCCGTAACTGATCACGCGGTACCACTGCAATGGCTGATTCATAACTTCCGGATCAAGCGCCAACAAGTTGGTGATCATCCCGCTGCGATTGGTCAACAAGAGGTTGGCAACAAAAATTGCAACATTCGCAATGATCAGTAGGCTAACCATTGAGCGTTGGTCCCACGGCGCAACGGGTGGCAGCCCACCTTCGCGATAATATGGACGGTCGTAGATACCCATGGTTATCGAAATCCTGCGTCAATTGCCCAGTGCTTTGTCCGATGCCCAGTGCTTTGTCCGACTTTAACTTTGGGGTGGCACACTCTTAGGTTTATCAAGGGCGTGTTAGATTCGCAGGGGCTTACGCACCCATGTAAGACATTGGGTGTGCCACGCCTAATGCGAAAATCCTAATTTCCCGACAAAGCACTAGTCCGACTTTACTAGCGAAACATCCGTCTTGCCCCCAGCGAACCCCCAGCAGTGAACCAGCAGCGAACCAGCAGCAGCTCGCCTGCTACAGCTCCTATTATTCCCATACTTCTGTCGCTTGGGCAGGGGCTCGACGCGCTTCGTTGGGGGCGATTTGGTTTACAATCCAACCCAACTCTGCGACACTTGGTACCACACTTCGAAGCCGGCTGGCAGAGCCAACGCTTCATTGTCGATCGAGAAAACGACGCGAAAAGTCGCACTGGTCGGTTCCACTACAGGAGCGACGTAAACTACTTTGGCATTCACCGTTGCATTCACGGGCGCGGCGGCTCGCAATTCTCGGGTTTCGCCAGCGGTTATCTTCTTGAATAGCGAAACTGGCAAGTGCATTTCGACTTCCAGTTCGTTGAGTTTCGCAACGTGTGCGGCAACTTGCGTCGGGTCGATCGTGTTACCGAGGCCAACATGAATCTGAATGACGCGACCATCGAAGGGCGCACACAGCGTGCGTTTCTTGAGTTGTTCTTCAGCAAGTAAAAGCTGAGCTTGAGCCTGTTTGCGCAGCTCGATTTGCAATTCGTAAGCGGCGGTCGATTGGTCTAATTGATTTTCTTTCGACTGAAGTTCAAATTCGCTCGATGCGTTTGCATGCAGGGCGATTCGAGTTCGGGTGACAATTGTTAAAGCCTGCTTCATCGCCAACTCAGCCTGATCCGAGGCCGCATGAGCTTGGGCACGTGCCTTGGCGACGATCATCGCGGCTCGGGCGGTGCTGTCGTCAATTGTCAATAACGGCGCGCCCGCTTTGACCCACTCCCCTTCCTTTACATGAATCGCCGTAACAGTACCCTGGACAGACAGACGCAATAGCGCGTCAAATTTCGCTTTCGCAATACCTTGCAGGAAAGCACTATGAGTTGTCAACTCGGCCTCAATTGAGTTCGTTTTTTGCGAGTCGTTCTCTCGGCCGTCGCGGTCAGCAGCTAACGCGGTCAAAGAACCTAACAACAAAGCTGACATGGCGAGTGCAGTGCGGAGTGACATAAGTGGCCTCGTGACGATGACTAAATTAGTTGGTAAATATGCTCGTGATAAATTTAGGAGTTTGCCGAGCAAGCCAAAAGCCGATCGATTCGTATTTGCGGCCGACGAGTACAGCACCAAGCATGTTGCTTTACCTAGGCTAAGAAAAGTTCTTCTTGGCAAAAGTAGGTCACCGATTGGTGGCGGGCAACGTTTTCTCCAGCAACTTTCCAGAGTATTGATTGGCGGAATACTACAAAATCCCATTGGAATTGCGGCAAGTTGTCTTATTTGCGTTCGTTCTGAAACACTTGTAGCGGTTGTGGGCTAAGAGCCGCCGTGACGTCTTGTGAATGAGAAGCGGAAATCGAGGCACTGCAGCGGTTCAAGGTGGTGGAAGTAGTTGGTATGGCGGAATAGCGAACTGGTTTCGTCGCAAGTAGTCGGTAGCTTACAACGGTCCTACGTACTAACCAACGGCGCCGGGAATAACAAGGCGTGTTGGAAGTACATAACAAATGCGCCTTGCGACGCGATTAACTGCGCAAGGTAGAGCGCTCCGACATACGACACCACGCTCACGAAAACCACTGCAAAGGCAGACCAACGCAACATCCAATGTCGCAAATTATCACGTTTATCCGCGTAGCCTAACGCGGCTCCAATCAGCAACTTTGCGGGTAACATGAATGCGACGAATATGAGGCTTGGCGCCCACACCAATTCGCTCGGCGTGGCTTCAATACGCAGCAGATAAAGCGGAATTGCCAGCCCGCACAGGACAAACAAACTCAGCGCACAGAACCACGGCGCACGCATAAAACTCTGACGAATAGCGGGCACATTAAAGATCTCTATGAATCGATTCTTCGCTGCCATTCGAACTTGCAGCAGTGGCAAGTAGAGCATCACCCAAGCCATCGCCACCGCACCGATCGAGCCCACGAGCGGTTGCGCGTCGAACTTCTGTGCTCGCACGCCGATGATCATCAATGAAACAGGAACACACGTCCACAGCAAAGCGCCCACGGTGGCCCGCGCACCCAACCACCATAATTTTGGAAACTGCAAACTGGTTACAAGGTCGTAAAGCTGATCTGAAGCTCGCGACCAATGCGAGGGGCGCCAAATCGTTCGCACAAACCTGACGGGAGCTGGCCAGAGGAAATGCCACCAGCGTCCGCCGCGCATGGCCGCCCAACCGACATGAACGACCCAGGTCGCCGCTAAGAAAAATGCTCCGAATCGCCAACCTCTTGCGCTCAACGAGTTCGGATCGAGCAATTGGGCCGAGTAAGCCAAGTCGGTTATGACATAAATGGGTACCCAACTAATGGCTGCCAACATAGTAAACGTACCCAACTTGCCAGCTGTGCGCAGACCCGGCAGTGCGGTTCTCCAGCGTTGCCCGTTGGCAAGCCGACCGGCAGCAAAAAGGATGTAACCAAGACTAGCAAATTGAATCAGCGGTGCCGCAGCCACAACCGCCAACAGCACTGACAGCGAAACTAAATCCCAACTTCGTCCCAACAACCAAAACGGCCACGCGTACCAGCGGCGACCCAAACGATCTCCAGTTAGAGCAATGACCCTGCCTTCCAAAACTTGCGGTGGAGTATCGCCTGCCTTGACGACAATCGGCGGTACGGCCTTCGCAGTCAACGTCAAGATCAAGGGCTCATCTACGTTCGGAGTGCACCCTGGCTGGTTAACTATAGGGGGTTCAGGTTGGCATGCATTCGACACTTTTTACACTCCCAATGCCCTCGGGTTCTACTGGCAATGCAATCGTACAAGCCCGCAGAGCAAGCAGGGGAATTCGCTGTTGACAGTGAAATTTGGATACTCAAAATCGCATTGCCGCTCAATTCCCTCGCTTGCGCATCGGGCTTGTATTTTGTTAGTATCTTCGTTGAAGCATTAGATTTCTTGCGTCCGTCGGCAAGATCCGACAAATTTCGTCGAATTCAAAATGGAGAAGCTAGAAAAAACGCCTTTTTCTCATCAAAGCGGCCAGTTACTGTGATAGGCCGAAGAATTACCATTTCGCTGGCGATTTTTCGTTGATCGATTATGCCCAAACGTCGAACCGTTGCAAAGTCGTTGCTCGTGATAGGCGCCTGCCTCGTTGGGGATAGCGTCGTGGGTGCAACGTTGCGGAGACGACCAGCGATCGAGCCGCCGCGGGACGTCGATTCGCCCTACGTGTCGGATGATTTTCAGACAACTTTAGCAACCGTGAATTCGAACCTTGCCAAAGTCGTAGAGGCCGCTGGCGTTGAGACTGCGCCGCCCGCCGATTCGCTGGCGGTTGCCAAGCGTGCCACCCTGGCGATGGTCGGCAGCGGGATGTCCTACGAAGAGATTCGCGCTCTGCAACTGATTCCGGAATCGGAACGCGTGCGTTGGTGGACGTCGCGCATGCTCGAAGATCGGCGTTGGTCCGATTACTTTGCACAGAGATTGTCGCGAGCTTATGTAGGATCGGCTAACGGGCCGTTCTTATTATTTCGCCGCCGCAAATTCAACGCCTGGATCGCCGAACACTTAGCCAAGGACACGGGCTACAATCAACTCGCTCACTCAATGATCAGCGCCGAAGGCTTGTGGACGGACACTCCGCAAGTCAATTTTGTTACCGCTACGATGGATGAAGCCAACAACGACCGCGGTGACCCGATCCGACTGGCCGGGCGAACCTCGCGGGCCTTCCTTGCACAGCGCATGGATTGTTTGCAGTGCCATAACGATTTTCTCGACAAGCTGAATTTTGGTACAAAAGAGGAACCAGTGTTGGGGGAGCAAGAACACTTTCACTCGATTGCTGCCTTCTATGCTGGTACTGAGGCGAAGAATAAATTCAAGGGAATCGCGGAAGATTATGAAAAGTATCGTTTCGAATTTCTAGGCGAATCAGAGGCTCGCGACGTTACGCCTTCCGTCCCCTTCCGAGCTGATTTATTGCCCGGCGATGGCAAGCCTCGAAAACGTTTGGCGGATTGGGTTACGCATCCAGAGAATCGTGCTTTCTCTCGAGCGGCCGTGAATCGAGTTTGGGCTTTAATGTTCTCGCGTCCGCTGGTCGAGCCAGTAGATGATATTCCGATCGGCACGGTAGTACCCGAAGTTCTCGATGTGCTGGCCGATGATTTTGTGGCCCATGGTTATAGCATCAAGCGATTGATTCGACAGATTGTGGAGTCGGATGCGTTTAGGCGCGAAAGTCGTGCCGATTTTGAGGTGACCGAAGCCCATGAAAACTGTTGGGCAGTGTTCCCTATTTCACAACTTCGGCCTGAGCAAGTGGCGGGGAGATTGTTGCAAGCCTGCTCGTTAACCGCGCTCGATTCGACGAGTTCGATTTTCACGCAACTAAAAGTCTTCGGCGACACTCAAGATTTTCTCAAACGCTTTGGAGATAAGGGCGAAGACAATTTTGAAACGGATTCTGTAACCATCCCACAGCGGTTGATCATGATGAATGGCAATCTAGTTGCCGAACGGACCAAAGTCGACTTGGTTGGCAACGCAGCCACGCGCATCGCAGCTATGGTTCGAGTTGACTCCCAAGCCGTCGAAGCAACATTCTTGGCGGTAGTAAATCGCACTCCCACGTGCGAAGAGTATCGCACATTTATTGACTATCTTCGCCACAAGCAGGGCAACGAGCGTGCACAGGCGGTCAGCGATATTTACTGGGCGCTTTTG
>JAYVHC010000615.1:0-5764 GCA_043771575.1 Planctomycetia bacterium | reverse complement strand
ATGTAAAGTAGATAAAGTAGTCCCGCTGGAGGATGTCCGTGCGACTTGGCGTTTAATGAATGGTGATTTGACTGAAACAGCTGCCAATTCTTCAGGCCTGGAAACAAATAGAAAAAAAGGAGCGGCGGTTTATGCCGCACAGGTGCGGTTACCGGAGGCTGTGGTCGGCTCGGTCGGCGCGCGAGTTGACGGAGTCTTCGTCGCTCCGTCACAAACGGTTGCCTCGCTCGGCTATCGATGGTTGCAACAGAACCTCCGCTGGTTGGCGGACTGAGTTCGTTGCTCGCGAGTCGAAAAATTGCCCTCTGCTTGCTACTTGTTCCAATTTCGGATGTAAGAGACAATGCGCAGGCACGTCCGGTATTCGCTTCTACGCGTACCTCTCGGCGTCTTTTTCGAAGGAGTAAAAACTGAATATGCCATCATTGATCCGTTCATTTATTCTGGTGTTTGCAATTCTCTCCCATGGGCTGGCGTCAGCCGACGATATTAAACCGCCACGAGGACTGACCGCGGTTCCGGTGCCAAAGGACAATCCGAGCACCTCTGAAAAAATCGAGCTTGGTAAACAGTTGTATTTCGACAAGCGTTTATCGGCGGACGACACGGTGGCTTGTTCGAGCTGCCACGATCCGAAGAAGGGTTGGTCCAACGACGACAAAACTGCTGTCGGAGTCGGAGGTCAGCGCGGCGGTCGCGGCGCGCCAACGGTGCTCAATACGGCGTATCAAGTCTTCCAGTTTTGGGACGGTCGCGCAAAGACACTTGAACAACAGGCGGTCGGTCCCATTGCTAATCCGATTGAAATGAACCTGCCACTGGAGAAAGCGGTTGAAAAAATAGGAGCTATCAAGGGCTACCAAGAGCAGTTTCAAAAAGTGTTCGGACAGCCCGTGAGTGCTGACAATCTCGGTAAAGCCATTGCCGCATTCGAACGTACGATTCTTTCAGGCGACGCGCCCTACGATCGTCTGCGCGCGGGTGACGAATCGGCGATGTCGATTCAAGCAAGGGAAGGCATGCAGTTGTTTTTCGGTAAAGCCAATTGTTCGAGTTGTCACAGCGGTTCGAGCTTCTCCGACAACGGTTTTCATAACCTCGGTGTCGGTTTCACCCAAGAGAATCCTGACATGGGACGTTTTGAAGTCAGCAAGATCGAGGGAGATAAAGGTGCCTTCAAAACGCCAACGTTGCGAGACATCGGCAGAACAGGTCCCTACATGCACGATGGTAGCTTGGCAACGCTGGAAGAAGTGGTTGAATACTATGACAAAGGCGGTACTCCCAACGCGTACTTGGACGAGGAGTTGTTTCCATTGAAGCTGGATGCGGATCAAAAGGCCGCGATCGTTGCCTTTCTCAAGGAAGGTTTGGCTAGCCAGAGCTATCCGGATGTCGACCCGCCAAAGTTGCCTGAGTAGAGGGCGACGGGAAGTGTTCTACGAAAGGCTGGTGTACTTTTGTGGAACGAAAGGTGACAATTGAAAAACAATTTCCATCACAAGAGTCCTTTCCATCCCTGGAGCATAAAAATCGTGAAGAATTTGAAAAGTCTCATCCTGCTAAGTTCGCTTGGACTTGGCGGGTTTGTACTACCACACTTTGTAGTCGCTCAAGATGAACCAAAACCCGCAGCGCCCGCCGCCGAAGTAAAGCCAGAGGTAAATCCTGAGGCAAAGCCCGAAGTTAAGGCTGGCGAATCCAAGGGTCGTACCGTTTTAAGTGATCTTGACAACCCGACGGGAATCGCGATCCAGCCTGAAACGGGTATCGTGTTCATATCCAATTCCGGCGCCTCACAAGTCATCAAAGTCGTCAATGGTAAGGCGGAGCCGGTAATCACTGATTTCCCAGTTGATGTTTACGGCAAGGGTCCAAAGTACAACATCGGACCATTGGGATTGTTGTTTCTTGACAAGAAGACGCTGGTAGTGGGTGGCGGTGGATTGCCGGATGGGCAGGACCTCCTGCGCGTCTACGAACTGCCGGAAGACGGCAAGCCGATTAAGGCAGACGCAATGAAAGCCAGTTTTCCGTTGGTCGAAGCAGGTGAGTTGAAGGGCGAAGGAAATTTCTACGCGCTGGCTGCGACGCCTGACGCCATTTTTGTAACCTGTAATGGCGATGACACTAAAGGTTGGATCTCGCGGGCGACTTTGAAGGGGACCGAAGTCGGACCGTTCGAACGCTACTTGGCAACCAAGGAAGCCACCCAAGTCGACGCACCTGTCGGAATTACGATGAGTCCGAAAGGCAATTACTTGGTAGTCGGTCAAATGGGCGAAATCACAGTTCCGAACGATGGACTATTGACATTCTACGATGTTACCAGCAAAGAAATGCTGCTCAACCTAAAAACCAATCTGCACGATATTACCGCTGTTGCCTACAGTCCTCGGGGGCAATTATATGTTCTCGACTTTGCTTGGGCTGACACCACTCAGGGTGGCTTGTTCCAGATTTTGGAAGACAAGTCTGCTGAATCGGGAATGCGCACGAAGAAAATTACCACGCTGGACAAACCGACAGCCATGGCCTTCGATGCTGACGGGGCTCTTTACATCACGGTGATTGGCGAAGAAAAGAAGGGCCAATTGATTCAAATACCACCAAGTCTGTAGAGTTCGTTTTTCGACTGTATCTGATAATGAAACCGCCGGACCCAGTTCGGCGGTTTTTTATCGGCGGTTTCTTGTGGGTGGAATCGCTATGCCGTTGTTCAGGCTAATTGGTCTGGCTCTATTCATTACCGCTATCTTTCTCGCTTTGGCGGCTGCAATTACCAAGACTACTCACTTACAAGTCCAGTTGCCCAACACAGGTAACGTGACTCGCCCACCCCTTGCCGGTGGGTCTACCGTTTTTCCTCCGCCAAACGAACCGGGACTTATCGCCACGCTCGTGCAGCCACATACGAAGGTAAATCAGTTCACGTCTGTGCCCATCGTGTGGCCGCTCATCGTTGCAGCGGGAGTGGGACTTTTGATGTGGTTCATGCTTCCAAGCGAAGCACTGCGCAAATCAAGCAGCGCAAAGCGGCGTTGGCGTCGGCCCACGTAGGCGAGCCGCTTTGTCGGCTCGCACCAAAACACTTCCACGAAGCGATAGACTCTTGCAAAGCCAGGCAGCCGATTTACGCTTACACAGCCGCATCAATGCGACTTGTAGCCAATAACAATCCCGAACGATTCGCCAGTTGAATTGCCAGCCCAGGGCGCGCGTTGGCTTCAAGAACAAGTGGTCCCAGCGCCCGATCGATCACCAAATCAACACCCACAAATTCAAGCCCGATTCGCTTTACCAGCCCGCACGAAAAGTTAAGTACCTCGATCCAGTGAGGGACTGTCAACTCGCATAAGAGAGCCTGGGTGTCTGGGTGTCGCGTCACGGCTCGATTTCTTTGTACGCCACCGTACGCCCTACCAGATTTAAGATCAATGGCGGCAGCCACCGCCCCTTGATGTAAATTGGCTTTACCCTGTGATGCCCGAGTTGGTAGGCGAGCCATGGCCATGGCGGGCTGCGAACGATAAACGATCACTCGAATGTCGGGTGTTCCGCCCACCGAGAATCCGTCGAAAACGGGGTGACAATCGATGCGTTGTTCAAGGATTACACAATCAGGCAAGCCGCCCAACGAATACAAACCGGAAAGTGTTTCCGCGCAGTGGTAGCGCAGGTCGGCAAGTGTGTATGTCCTTCCACCAGGAGTCACGAATTCGTTGCCTTGGCGACCAGCGATCACAATGATGCCTCGCCCACCGCTGCCTCTAGCAGGCTTGAGTACCAGATCTGGGTGCTGGTCCAAAAATTCAGGAAGATTTGATAGATCGCGCAGTCCGCTCAAAACGCCATAAGTCATCGGAGCCGGAATTCTATGCGCCGCGCACAATGCCTTGGTGCGCAGTTTATTGTCGACGTTTGGATAATGCTCTCTTGGATTGAGCGGGAGGACAAAGTCCGCGTTGCGGCGATTCATACCCAGTATGCCAAGTCGCTTCAGTTCACTTGGCCATGCCCAAAATCTACGGAACAGCGGCTTCATGGTTGAGCCACCTCTTGGTCGTTGATCGCCAGGTCGCGAAACCGATACAGCTCGGTTAGGCGATACCCAGTGTACCGCCCAAGCATGACTAGTAACGCCAAGGTGAAGAAATGAGATTCTGGGTAATGTAAAATGATGGTCCCCACGGCTTTCCAACTGAGGGTTAGGTAGCAGCAAAATGAAACGAATACAGTTCCTAACATGAGCTGAAACGCCGTAAAACTACCCTCTTCGACGTTCGACAAATACAAGCGCTCGATGGTCATCGTCAAAATGACCATGGGCAGCAGCACGGCTTGCGGACTTGGTGTAAGACGGAGGTAGTCGAGCACTGAGATAGTAAAGACGAGAAACACTACGACCAGTGTTAACATGAATCCCAGTCTGGGCACCATCAACAGTCGCAGTGGATCGACCAGTGATCGCGCCAGCAGACCGATGAGAATCACCAAAGTGAAAACAACTACCCCAGTTCTCCAATCCGCCAAAATAAAACTGAGTGCGATGAGCGTCGGGCTGAAGGTGCCGATGGTTCTTATCCCGATTACCGTTTGCACAAAGGCTGATAGCAATGCGCCCAGTGGGAGGAGCAGGATGATAGAGATGACGTCGTGCACCGCTGGCGGCAGGCGCTTTAGGTCAAAAATACTGGATAACCGGCTTTCTTTGGGCGACGAGAAACCACCACTGGCAAGATGCGTTAGTAAGTACTCGACCTCGATAACTTCGCCAGCGATGTGGCTGACGATACGCTCCCCATCGGTACGCACTGGCAACCAGTTCCAGGGGAGATTTCCGTTAAATTCGCGAACAGGATCGTAAGGTACCCAGGTCTTGTCCTGCAGTACCTCGACCCAGTGTACTGGTGCCAGCGCGTCCGTCTCCTTGATTTCAAAGCCCGTAACCAATCTCGCGGCAATTTTGCCAGCTCGACACAATGCGACCATGGCTTTGGCGCGTCCCAATTCGGTTCCCATACGATCTTCCAACGTTGACTCGGCATCATTCTGCCATGCTTCGCCATCGTCCTCGATCTCATTGCGGCAGAATTGATAGATCTGCTGCTCTAAGCTTTGGGAGGGGGATACGCCCAATCTCAATTTTGCAAGCGTATTTTCGATGACGGCGCTATTCGCTTGGATGCTACGAGTCGAGCGTAGCCAACGCGAGACGTCGTTCTCAGTAGCCGACGCTTGCTCGGTGGTCGTCGTACTGAATCGAGGCACTCGGCTCAGTTCAAAATCGAACGACGCCGTCAGCGAATGTTCTCCAGGCTCTGAAGCCACCAGATCAATCCTTGAGTGGTGTAAGGCCGGTCCGGTGTCTTCTGGAGTGAGGTCCGAGTAGTTTAGGTTTTGCTTGAAAATTCGCAGGAACCGACTATCCATCGGAATTGCGATCTGTATCTTTTCATCCGCTCGACGAGTTGTGAAATTTGCTCGATAAGCCAGACGCCACAGCCCTTCACCGTGCAATTTCGCGTTTTCTCGGTCGTGGTAAAACCGCGTCAAAACGGACACGCCCCCAGCCGCCACTAGGAACACTAATACAGCTAGCGAAAAGTGATTTCGTGAAATCGAGATTCTCCCAAAGCGAGTCTACGAACTTACCGACGATTGCCACCTGAGCAAACAGGGATTCTTTTCATTATAATTCGCTCCTAACAGGCCGCTGCTCGGTTTTCTGTGCCACTGGCTTCGGTCCCCGTCCTGCTGCGTA
>JAYVHC010000614.1:0-5433 GCA_043771575.1 Planctomycetia bacterium | reverse complement strand
TTTGAAAAAGCTTCAAATTTCGATGCTACCCGTGCGCAACTAGACCATCAAAAAAGAGTTTTAATTATGTACTTGACAACCCTACAAAAGCGCCGACGGATACCGATTGCCTACCGAGGCGGAATGGGAATACGCCTGCCGCGCGGGGACTGTCACCGATTATTCCTTTGGGAACGACACTCGGTTTGCGAACCAGTACACCGTTTTCGCAGCGAATCGGACCGAGAACTGCGGCAGCAAACTGCCCAATGGCTGGGGGCTCTTTGACATGCACGGGAATGTGACGGAATGGTGTCAGGACTTCATGGAAAAGTACTACGGCGGGCACCAAGAAGTCACCGACCCGCAGGGGCCCGCTTCGGAACCCCTCCTTGAGCGTGTCTTACGTGGCGGATGGTTCACCTTCGGCACTCGCAACATCATGTCAGGCACTCGAGATCAAGTGGCCATCTCCGTCTCCGGATTGATGTACGGATTTCGCGTCGCGCGGACGGTGTCACCCAAGAGCTGGCAACGCTGTGAAGCACTTTTTTTGGCATAACCAACAGACGCACGGTCACACTCGGCAAGAGTGACCCACGGTGGGTCGCATCTGCCGGATACGACCATGAAGTTCTTGTAGTCTAAAAACGCGCGAATTCGCTGACGAAAATGCTTCACAGCGTCGCCTAGCTCGGCGTGGTCATAGAGTACGCGAGTTTTGAAGATAGCGATCTTCCGTAATTCCCGGAGGGAATGAAGAGAAATCGCTCCGCGATAAGAACAAAACAGCCCAATTGACCTCCTGCCGGTCACTCCGCGACGAAGTCGCACCTCTCGTCAAAAAATCTTGGCACACCTTTTCGGCAAACGGTGGTTAACTCCATAGAGAGCTCCTCGCTGGCGCCGAAAACGCGCGTGGCGAGTGGGACAAGTATCTCGCTCAAAGGCGGTTGGCTTGGCTGAAAAAGTTTCGAGTCGGCTCTCCGGTTACACCCTTACCCTTTGAGATCTGTACACTATCCTCTATACTTCTGAAAGACCAAGCATGTCACTCGCCTCCTGGTTTTCGTCGTTGAAGAATCGTCGTCAGTTCTTGGTCCACAAGGTGGCCCGTCGCGGCCGCACTCTTATATCTCGGCGACGAGCGTTTTTCGAAAAGCTGGAGTGTCGCGCTTTGCTCGCGGTGGTCTACAACGCCAATGAAATGTTCGTCCGCAACGAGTTAGCTGCACCTGTGGAAAACAACCCTTCGTTTGGTCCATTCAGTGTCGGCTACAACGCGACGCTCGGCGGATTCACTCCTTACACTGCTGCCGAGCACAACAACAACAAATTCAGCAACGCGAATATCCAGGGATTCGTTTTCCCTGGCACGGTTCCGATGGCGATGGTTAACGTCAGCACAACCTCTCAAACTACCAGCTACGGCGCCACGCTCGACGCATCGCAAATCATGCTGCACCCAAACACGGGTGGAGTCAACGGCATTCTCCGGTTCACGGCGCCAACCACCGGCAGTTACACGATCGCTGGCGATTGGGAGTCCGTGCACTCCGGAATTACGAGGAATATGGTGCTTCGCAATAACGTCACGCTTTTTTCTTCCACGGCAGACAACTCAAACTTCAACCTAACGCCCACCTTGACCGCTGGCGACACCATTGACTTCGTCGTCAACGACTTCGACGGCATCGGAGCCGACTCCACTGGGCTGCGGGCGGTAGTTACAGCGCCCAACCCGGTCGGCGGCAACCTGTTGATCGCTGGTGGCTTCGAATTGCCGCTGACCGGCGGTCCCGGTAGCTTCGCGCGTCTCCCGGCCTACGGCCCCTGGACGTCGTCTACGGGCGGTTGCGGTGCGGGAAGCACCGCGATCCTGGGCATGCCCTACTCCGGTTTGCCGATCCGCGAGGGCGTCAAAGCCATGCACCTGGGCGATTGCTTTGGCCCAGGATCGGTCACCGAGACCTTCCCCACCGTCATCGGCGCGCAGTACGCGGTCTCGCTGTCGGTTATCGGCTGGAGCGGCGGAGCGGGAACCGTGCAGGCCACTCTGTTCACCCCGATCCAAACCAATCTGGTTGCCAATTTCAACGCGCCGGGCGGAAACGTCTGGGGCACGAACACGTTCACGTTCACGGCCACGAGTACATTGACATCCATCCGCATCCAGAACGCCTCGGGAGCCAGTACCATCGATGATGTGAAGGTGATCGCCGCAAACTCGCTACCCACCGTGGCGGCCAATTCGGCCGCCGTGAGTGCGAATGAAGGAGGCATCGCGACCAACACGGGCACGTTCTCCGATGCCCAAGGCAATGCGACCGTAACTCTGACGGCCAGTGTCGGAACGATTACCCAGGACAACGCGGCCGGTACCTGGAGTTGGTCACGCAACGTGGCCGACGGACCTAGTGGCCCCACGTCGGTCACGATCACGGCGACCGACAACCAGGGCGCCTCGGCTCTCGCCACCTTCACGTTCGCCGCGAACAACGTCCCACCCACGATTTCGCTTAGCGGCAACGCCACCGTCGATGAGGGCTCGCTGTATACGCTGAATTTGGGCGTGGTGACCGACCCCGGACTGGATACCATCACCAAGTACATCATCAACTGGGGTGACGGCACAAACTCGGGACTGATCAACGGCAATCCCGCCAACACCACCGCCACTCATGTTTTCGCCGACGGTCCGGCCACGCAGACCAATGAAGTCACCGTCACGGATGAAGACGGAACCTTCCTCGCGGGCAGCCTAAAAGTAAAGGTACTGAACGTCGCACCGACGGCGACGTTTCAAAGCAACAGCGGCGTAATCTACGGTAACTCGGCGACCGCGTCCTTCAGCGATATTTTCGATCCATCAAACGTCGATACCACCGCCGGCCTGCACTACGCCTTCTCGCTCGACACCGACACCACGGGGTCCGTTTCATACGCAATGGCCAGCACGGTCGCTTCGGTGGATTTCGGCGTGCAAAATGCAGGCGCACATACTGTCTACGCTCGCATCATTGACACGAACGGTGGATTCAATTTGTACATGACTCCACTCTTGGTAAGTCAGGCGCACGTCAACGTGACCGCTGACGCCAAGTCCAAGGTTTATGACAACAACCCCGCCACTGACCCCGCGTTGACCTTCGCGGCTGGGTCGCTGATCACAGGTAACAGCTTCAGCGGCAGCCTGACGCGTGACGCCGGCCAGACGGTCGCTGGCGGACCGTACGCCATCAGGCTGGGTTCTCTTACCGCAGGCAGCAACTACATCATCGACTACACCGGGGCCGACTTCACGATCACTAAGGCGTCGACGACTACGACCGTGAGCATTGTCGGAGCACCGTTCACCTACAGCGGCGCGGCGCAGACGCCGGCCACAGTGACCGTAACGGGAGCAGGCGGACTGAGCCTGACGCCTACCGCCAGCTATGCCAACAACACCAATGCCGGAACCGCCACCGCCAGCTACAGCTATGCTGAGAGTGATAACTATCTGGCAAGCAGCGATAGCAAGGATTTTGCAATCGCCAAGGCGTCGTCGACCACACTGTGGTGACCATCGCTGCGGGCACGTTCACCTACAACGGCTCGGCACAGACCCCGGCCACAGTGACCGTAACGGGAGCAGGCGGACTGAGCCTGACGCCGACCGCCAGCTATGCTAACAACACCAACGCCGGAACCGCCACCGCCAGCTACAGCTATGCCGAGAGCGCCAACTATCTAGGAAGCAGCGACAGTAAGGATTTTACAATCGCCAAGGCTTCGTCGACCACTGGGGTGACCATCGCTGCGGGCACGTTCACCTACAACGGCTCGGCACAGACCCCGGCCACAGTGACCGTAACGGGGTGCAGGAACGGGCTTTTTTTAGGCAGCGGAAGATTCAGTGGGAGTTAGTTTCACATTGGGTTGGAAAGGGCTTCCAGGGCGGTTGCGTAAATGGTGAGCAAGTCGGTCGTCGTCGCTGAGCGCAGCGGCGCGGATCTGTAGAATCGCCTCGGCGGAAGTACCATCGTTCCAAAATTTCTCGGTGCCTTTGACGCGGTAACCGATTTCTTTCACAAGGCTTTCCATGTGGGCTGAGGTGATCGCCAGCCCTTGGCGACGATATCGGGGATAGTCCATCCTCGATTGATTGTTGCTGAAATAGGTGACCGCCTCTGAGAGTACTTTACGAGCGTCTTTGTCTTCGCAGTCTTTCGAAGGTGCGCCAATTTCGATTTGAATTCGTTTCATCTCTTGTAGGACCTCAGTCACACGACCCTGCCAAACGGCAGTGATCCATCGAACATACACCTCCCATGATTTTTCACCGTTGGGATGCAGTGCTTTCGCCGTTTCATGCAGGCGTTCGATAGCGTGCGGAAAGTCAAGAATTGGCGTGAACGTTGGGAAGTGCTCTTGCTGAATGCTCCAGTTGTATTGCAGTCCATCGCATACGAACGCTTGCTTGGCTGCTTTGAAAAATCCGCGACAGTCCGCTTCGGCCTCCATCATTCTTCCAAATGTTTTACTATTGCTTAGCGAACTCAAACACGTTCGATACAAGCGCTCCGGTCGCCAACTTCGCAAGTCAGACTTACTCGTTTCTTCTATCGACTGCGGAGTAAAGTCGCCCTCATCTGCCAGACCAGAAAGCAGTTTCTTCATATAATTACGGTCTTGAAAGCACGCTGGCAAAGCTGGATGAGGATCTGCGTCGAAGCTTACTCCGCTCATTCGCATAAACAAAGCGTTCTTCGTCTCACGCCAATGTGGATCTTGAACTCCGTTGGCGGAGTCGATGGTTCGCGTCTGCATTCGGCCACCATCGACACTCACAACTGCCAACGGTATTGGCGTACTTGGTTCTACATGCACCCGTGGTAAGTTCTGATCAAAGTACACCTGAGTTCGCGCATCACGTTCCCGAGCCAGTTCGTTCCCAATACTCTCGGATAGATTACCAATGTGCCGACCAGTGATCGAGATGTCGCTAAGTTTAAGCAACGACTTTGACGCAAGGTGATAAGCTGGCAGCGTGCCAGCACAGAACATTGTTTTTTCGATAACCGCTGGGCTATACGAGCGGCCATCAATCTTCAGTGCTACACGCTGAGGGAAAAAAATCTCGGTTACAAACCGAGCAGTGGAAAGCGGGTTCTTTGAGCGATACACGCCCATCGGAGGTCTGTATCTCTCGCACCGGAGCACGCTGCTGATCGCACTCGGTTTTACATGTTGGACAGGCACAAGTGTGTTGAAATTGCTCGGAGTGTCGAGTGGTCAACTTCTCATCGACTGCCCGCCCCAACATGCGTCCGACTTCATGGCCAAACGCCTCGATCTCCGCGAAGGTCGTATCTTTAGGTGGACCATCAGGCCAACGCATTGCTGTCAAAGCAGTTACGCACTCATCAAACTTTTTTTGAGCATTGTCGTTCAAAACCATTGAACCTTGAG
>JAYVHC010000613.1:0-2116 GCA_043771575.1 Planctomycetia bacterium | reverse complement strand
CTCAATCGCTTCTTCCGACTTTAACTGTCCCAGCAACTGCGCCAAACGATGTCGCAATTCAACTGCCGACGTCTCCGCCGCAACATGCTGGACGGTAGTCGCTGGCCAATTGGCAAGCAGTTTTGCAGTAACCTCCGCACTCTTGGCGTTCACGGCATCCTGATTGGTTTGCAAGCACCACTCACCCAGCCGGACCCAAACTAATCGCGACGACAAATCGTACAACGCGGGCTCACACTTAAGCCATCTGTCAAGCATCTTCGCCGCCTCGGCAGGATCCATCGCTTGAGCCACGGCCAAACTTCCATACAACCACGCTGCGTCCTCCGGCAGCTTCGCAACAACGCTTCGCCACTGCTTTTGGGGCATTCGTTCCAGAGCAATCCTCGCCGCGTGCCGCAGCACCGGATCGGCATCAGCCAGATGATTCAACACTTGTTGCAAACCCCGAATATCGCGGTTGCGAGAGATCTGCTCCAGTTGTTTTCTAGTTTCGATCTGCTTTGCCGAAAACTCCGCCGCCGCACGTTCGTGCGCTTCGTTGCGATCAGCATTTACCAGTGCGTTGGAACCGTGTCCCTCGGAGGCAACGACTCGGTAAAGCGATGATTGAGTCTTACGACCGCCAGTAATCACATACATGGCTCCGT
This sequence comes from Planctomycetia bacterium, assembly GCA_043771575.1. Classification (GTDB taxonomy): domain Bacteria; phylum Planctomycetota; class Planctomycetia; order Pirellulales; family Pirellulaceae; genus Aureliella. The sequence continues at coordinate 1,466 of JAYVHC010000613.1, read as the reverse complement.
CGTCACCGCGCGCGACGTCGGTAACATTCAATGGTCTACCTTGCAGAAACAATTCCGCTTGAGCTCGCCAACCTGCGCCACGCGGAACCAGATGGACCGCAAGCGCTCGACCATAGGTCCAATCCAGCAAATACAGTGCTTCCCGATAGGGCGCTGGAAACGCGAGTTTCGGATCGCAAAAGACCGCCGTCGGTGAACTGCGTCCAATGGTCAGTACGGGCGGCACATTTTCAGGTTGGTCATGAAACCTCGGTGGCAACTTACTACCGGCCGTTCGATACCCCACATCGCCACCGGGCAACAATGCAATTACACGCGTTGGTCGGTACCAAGGCGTCCCCATATCGTATTCATTGTCGGCATCAAAAGTGAACAATTCACCGTTGGGGTGCGCAGCAACGCCGTACGGATTCCGCAGCCCGCCGCAAACAACCTCCCAGTGGATCGGATTCAATAGCATCCGCAGCAAGTAACCCTCCCCGCGAGCATCGCCAGCCCAATGCCGAACCGGCGAAGTGAGATCCGTAATATTATCTCGCGGCAATTCGACACTATCGCCATGAATCGCATACAGCCAACCATCTTTGATCGTCAAATCATTTCGCCCATGCCCAACACCGCCTGGAAACTCGCGCAGTCGCAACATGCTTTTCATTTTTGCATCTTCGCTAATCTGCACCCAGTAGAGTGCTTTCGAATTATTAGCGTTCGCATAGAGGTCCTTGGAATTGAACACCAATCCACGGCATTCTTTCAGATCAACGCGTATCGCTTCAACCTTTTCGACACTTGCATGATTGGCGTCGAACGTCATGCGCAGCAGACCTTCGTCTTCGCGAGAAACAATTGCTCGCCCTTGATCATCAAACGCAAGGCTGATCCAAGAGCCTTCATCCGCATTCGCTGTCCGAAGCAGAGAAATTTGAAAGCCCGGAGCGGTCCAAAACTTGGGCTGCATTTTTTGCGTTTCGCTGCCCTTCGCTTGTTGCCACTGCTCATAGTTCTCGATCGGCGAAAGCGACGCATCGCGGCGACCTGCTCCCCACAATTCGGCACGTACGTCTCCCAGCCACTGCACCTTCGACAAGCCGCCTACCACAGACCAAGTTTCGTCCGAGACCAGCCGAACCACTTTGCCTGACTTCAGTTGCAACTCCAACTCCAATGCAATGGCACTGGGCCCAGTCACGCAATCGAGATCAATTGCAACGACATTTTCGCTTGCCTTCAGCCACTGAGTCACATCGAGTACTTGCATCTGACAATAGGGTTCAAGCGTGAGCGCGATCGCATCGTTGATCGTTACCGTCGCGCGCGCGAAATCGGCCGCCAACTTCATTCGCCCACTCACCACAGACTCATCCAACTTCAATTGCTTCATCAGTCGATAGCGAGGAATTGTTGAATCCGTCAGCGCGATCCACTTCGGCAACTCGGGCTCAGCTGCTACTGCACGAACCGAACCT
>JAYVHC010000612.1:0-1938 GCA_043771575.1 Planctomycetia bacterium | reverse complement strand
CATTACGCTACGTGTGCCAAAGAACGATGCTTCACATTGTGAATCGCCTGGATCACCGAATTGACTTCGAGATCCTGCATGCACCGGCCATGCTTTAGCGGGCAAGACTTCGCGTAGCAGGGGCGACAAGGCAAATCAACGGTGAGAATCGTTTCGGGCAAGTTGTAGGTTCGCGTGCCACCTGGATCAGTCGGACCAAACAAACTGATGACGGGTCGATTCAGTGCGACAGCGATATGCCGGGGTCCGCTGTCCGTTGAGACAACCGCAGAAGCTCGCGCGAGCACTGCCTTGGTTAATCCAATCGGCAGGTCCACAGCGCGACCCATGCTCGCAACGGCTGGGTGATTCACTTCATTGGCCAAACGATTGGCAAGGTCTCGCTCTGCTGGGCCACAATGCAAAAGCACTTGGTAAGCATGTTCTGTGGCGAGCCTTTTCGCTAGGTCTTGAACCTTCGCTGCAGGCCAAATCCGTGCTTGATCGGTGGCAGAGTTGCTATTGATAACCACCGTGGGCGTAGCCAAATCAAAGTGGCACGAACTCCACAGTTTGTCGGCCATGTGCGATTCATCACGTGTTACCGCGAGTTGGCTGCTGCGGTCACCAATTTCACATCCGAGATGTTCGGCCAGTCGCAGGTAGTAATCGATGGTTGGAATAGCTGGAGATTTTTTTGTCGGATCGCCCTTGGGCGCGGCGATTTTGTCTGTGAGAAACCAGCCCCGGCCGTCGCGATTGTAACCTACGATTCGCGGAACGCCCGCAAGCTTGGCGACCGCAGCGGTCCACAGCGAATTGGTTAGCAACACAATCGCATCCAGTTTGGCAGCTCGCAAAGCGCCCATCAATCCAAAGCGGCTCGGGAGCCCCGGTCGTTTTTTCTTATCAAACAGTACCTGGCTATCCAGCAAGTTGATGCCCGCCAACAAGTCCGAGATGACAGGCCGCATGACGCCGACCAGTTCAGCCTCTAAAAACCCATGGCGCAAGGCTCTTAGAGTGGGTGTCGCCATCACGACATCACCGACCCACGTAGGCAAAAAAATTCCAATCCGTTGTTGCTTGATCAAGCCAAAGTCTCCTGGTTTTCTACGGCAATGATAGTTATCACTGCCGTAAATCAACAAGAGACGTTAGGCTATTTTAGCTTCATTCATGCAAACGATTTTGAGAGCACGAATGCTAGCTATGTTTGCCTTACAGTTTGACAGCTTCGCCATTGCGAGCAGCGGATTGGAAGCACGCGTCGAGAATTTGCTGTGTCTTGAGGGTCCAGGTCGGCCATTGATCGTCAATTGACTTAGTGATGACTAGGTCTGAGAAGGTGCGAACCATATTCACTTCTTGAGCGTTCGCGGCCCCGCTGGCGTATTCGGGCGTCGCGAAGCGTTGCAAATGATTCTCCATGTTGAAGACACAATTTTCAACGTTGAAGAAATCCTTGCCAACAAACGCTTCGACTTCGGCTGCATGGTAGGGCAACACAAAATCGTTGAGTTTCAAATATCCCTTCGCTCCGCTGAGATGCACCCATTGTTGGTGATCCGTTAGGAATGAATTGTAAAAACTGGCCGATACCCCTCCTGGAAAGTTCAGTTCCGCGCTGATCTCGCCCGGCACCGGAGCGGGGCTCGATTTGCCTTGTAGGGGAGTTAACGTCCGCGCTCGCACTTCGGTTGGCATCTGCCCCTTAAGCACCCACAAGAAAAATCTCGTACAGTACCATCCCAAATCGCCGAGGCAACCGTAGGGTTCAAGGTCGCTCGAAGTGCGAATATTCGATTCGCAAAACGTTGCGTCGCCTGGAAATGAGAATTGACTTGTCATGCGCCGCAGTTGGCCAAGTTGGTCTTGGTCGTCAAGAATCTTGCGGATCATGGGCAGGCGTTGGCTGTGCATGAACATCACGCCGTCCATGTACTGGACGTGGTTGCG
>JAYVHC010000611.1:0-2985 GCA_043771575.1 Planctomycetia bacterium | reverse complement strand
GTTGAACGAAAGTTGCGAGATCGAATTTATTCCGCACTACTGCGTAGAACTTGATGTCATGCTGCAAAAGCAACTTTAGGACCTCACGCCTAACTTCCTGAACATCATCCTTTGCATGGAAAAGTAAGGCGGTTTTGCCCGCAGCAGGCTGCATCGATGGGACGTCACGGAAATATGGATCGGCGAGCAAGTCTTTTCGAAGCTGGTTCATCTCTGTTCGTAACTTGAGTGGATCGTCTACGCGGATCTTGCCCAACATGAAGAACTTACTTGTATCCGTTCCGACAATGATCGTTCCCCGTCTGCCGAAGAGCGTCGTATCTCCCGACTCATCGATAAAGTAACTGATTTCTTCACTTGTATTGGCATTGCTCATAGGGTGACGCCCGAGGGAAGTTGGTGTGTGATCTGTCGATCATCACCTTCGCCAAATGAGGAAATGAATAGTAGGTCATGCAGTTTCCACGCGGCTCTTTCAGTCGAGCTCGCAGAAGCCCGCTTCTTCACAACCAAGTTTCCGAGAATTTTACGAAGCGCGACGACAGGCAATCGTTTTGGTTCAAAGTCAACAAAGAAAATGCCCCAGGGCTGGTTGCTGGACAACGGCCGAAGTTGTTTCACCTCACGAACCTTCGCTGCCTCCTTCGGCTTAAGGCCAAGTTTTTCGGGCGCATAGTCGTATGTAAAGTCATCAAAACTCTCCGTCTCAATGGGCCAGTCCAGTTCATCGCGCAGGTATTTCACGAGCGATGGAAAGTTCTTGATTTGACGTAATTTGTCTGGCGATGCGTGTGGCATGGTGTAAACAGCACATCCGGTTCACGAATAGTCCCGGGGAAAAGTCGAACTGGCAGGGGAGCAAACAGAACCATGCCGCCAAGCCTCGATTCGATTTGATCTTCAAGTTGTCGACAAAGATAACGAACCAACATTTGATGCAACCAAGTTGGCATGGGCAGCGTCTCCAGCGTGCCATCGACGAGCTCGATCATGCGATTAGTTTGGACTCGAAAGTAGTCCGATTCGTCCCACTGGCCTTGAGGTGGAAACAACATGGCGACTTCCCAAGCTGGTCCCCCGGCACTGGACGGAATCTGCGGTTCTGGAAAGCCTGCCATCGATTTTGATTCTTAGTTTCGGGGTTTTGGTCGTGGTGCAGTTGAAATTTGCGACAAGCTAGCCTTCTGCGAGACGCGAGACACCCGAGTCGATTGTACACGATGGAAATCGGCCACGGCAAATTCTAGATCGACGTTTCCGCAACGGTTTTTCGGCCTTCAATGCGGCGATTACCGGTTTTAAGCCTCGCGAAAATGCGGGAGCCGCGATAGAATGGGGACGTTTCCACCCACCCTTCTTTCTACCGCTGCTCGTGTCCAATGCCTGTTCCCCGTGTCGTTATTGTAGGCCGTCCCAACGTCGGCAAAAGCAGCGTTTTCAATTGGCTGGCCGGCAAGCGTTTGGCGATCGTCGACGACAAACCGGGCGTCACTCGAGATCGCATGACGACGCTTATCGAACACAACGATCAGTTTTTTGAGTTGGTCGATACTGGCGGAATGGGTATTGAAGACGTCGATAATCTTACAAAAGATATCGAACATCAAATCAATGTCGCGATCGAAGATGCCGACGTGCTATTGTTCGTTGTCGACACCAAGACCGGCCCAGTACCGCTGGACGAGCATGTGGCTGAACGGTTGCGGAAGATCGAAAAGCCCGTATTGTTGCTGGCTAACAAGACAGATCATCCCGGCCTCGATAATGCCACGCACGATTTCCATCGACTTGGTCGCGGTTGGTTGATTCCTATCAGCGTGCTTCAGAATCGCAATAAAGATACTCTCTTCGACGAGATTCTTTCACGCATGCCGAAGCTGGAGCCCGACACAGTCGAAACCAGTGCGCCTCGAATGAAAATTGCGATTGTCGGTCGACGCAACACGGGCAAGAGCACCTTCGTCAACACGCTGGCTCAAGCCGAACGCATGATTGTCAGTGAAGTGCCCGGAACCACGCGCGACAGCGTCGATGTGCATTTCGATCTCGACGGCCACCGCTTCATCGCGATCGACACACCGGGTTTGCGTCGCAACAAGAGCCGCCGGACCGATATCGACTTCTACGGATTCCATCGAGCTCAGCGGAGTATTCGACGGGCTGATCTTTCGTTGCTGTTCTTTGATTGCATGGAATCCATCAGCAAAGTGGATAAGCAGCTCGCGCATTACATCGAACAGAATTTCAAGCCGGTGATTTTCGTGGTGAACAAGTGGGACAAAGTTGCCGGAGAGGTACCTACCGAGCGTTGGGTGCGTTACTTGCGCGAGCATTTCCCCACGATGGCCTACGCGCCGATTGCGTTTATTACGGGCCAAACCGGCAAGAACATGAAGGCGCTGCTGAATCACGCCCAGATGCTGTTCAAACAAGCCAACACGCGGGTCTCAACGCCAATGATCAACAAATTGGTCAAAGCGGCCCTGCATCATCAGCAACCGCCCATGTACAGCAACAAACGACCGAAGATCTACTTCGCTTCTCAGATCGCGATTACTCCTCCAACCATCATCATGATGTGCAATAATCCAGCCGGTTTCCCGCCATCGTACTTGCGCTACCTTCTTGGCGTTTGTCGCGATCATCTGCCATTTGGTGAAGTCCCTATTAAATTCTACATGCAGAAACGTGACAGCGGTTCGCCGCGACCGAAGCGTCTATCCGCTGACGGAGTTGAAATCATCGACGAAGAAAATCTTATCGAACCCATCGAAGACGATGACTTCATGGACGATGAAATGCTGGACGGCGAAGGCGGCGAATTGATCGCCGACGAGAGGGAAGAATCTGAGTCGGTCGATGACGACAAGATTTATGATTGAGCATTGGCGATAACTTTCAAGCACCCGTCGCCTCTCGCGCAGCCAATAGCTGCGGCTGAACGATCCAGTGTAGAACGATTGTCCCCAATCGTTCGATGCAGCC
>JAYVHC010000610.1:0-3402 GCA_043771575.1 Planctomycetia bacterium | reverse complement strand
CACGATGATCGTCAACGGCTTTATCGAGCCGCTGGTCAAAGAGCTGCCAATGGAATATGCCGTCGAAATGAATCGCTTGATTCAGCTGCAGATGGAGGGTTCAGTGGGCTAGCCTCCAGCCCTGCCATCCAGTGTTTGAAAAGGAGGCGACCCTTTGGAAAGGGTCAGCCCCCTTTTCAAACACGCCCTGCCATGCAGCGGAAGAGGCTGCCAACCTGTTGCACGTTTTGCTTTAGTCTTACTCAGTACATAGATCACTTATCAGCATGTCTTCAGCTCCAACTTTAGTTTCCGCCGACGCTCAACAAGCCTTTGACAGGGCAGGCTTCGAAGCTTTCAAGGCCCATCTGGCCGAACCAGCATGGCTGACTCAGCGCCGCGATGTTGCCTGGCAACAATTTGAAAAAACCTCTTGGCCAGATCGCAAACAAGAAGATTGGATGCGCAGCGACTTACGAGGATTCAAGCTGGATCGCTTTAGGTTTCCAAAGTGCTCCGGTTCGGTCACCAGTTCGCTGGCGGATCATCAAGTGCCACAATACTTGAGCGAAGGTGTGGAGCTAGCGGGCCAAGTCGAAACGCTCGACGGTGCCGTGCTCAGCGACAAAGTCAGTGATCGTTGGGGAAAGGAAGGTGTCTTGTTCGGTGATCTTGGCCGCATGGCGGTTGAGCATCCAGAATTGGTCGAGCACCATTTATTTTCCGTCGTCGATCCCACGCAAGATCGCTTTGCCGCCTTACATGCAGCGAGTTTCTCCGGTGGGCACTTCCTGTATGTGCCTCGCGGAGTTTGCGTTGACCAGCCGTTGCATGTCGCGGCCGGAATGACCGATGGCGGCACCGATACGGGTCACACTCTGATCGTGATTGAAGAAGGTGCTGAAGCGACCTTTCTCTACGAAGCCAATAGCAGCAAGAACGCGAACAATGGGTTGCACCTGGGGAGCGTGGAGATCATCGTGCGGCCCGGGGGTAACCTGCGTTACGTGAATCTTCAAGATTGGTCGCGCGGCGTTTGGCATTTCGCCCATCATCGCGCAACCGTCGACCGCGATGCCAGTATCCAATGGACGATTGCCGCCGTAGGCAGCCGATTTTCGCAAGTGAGTCAACGCGTATCGCTCGTCGGTAAAGGCGCAACCAGCCAAGTCAACGGTGTGCTGTTCACTCAAGAGCATCAGCAGTTGACCTACAACACACTGCAGCATCACGAAGCAGCTTCCTGTCGCAGCGATTTTCTTTACAAAGCTGCCTTGCAAGATAAATCGCGGACTGTTTGGCGCGGCATGATTCAAGTCGACAAAGCCGCACAGAAGACCGATGGTTATCAGCGCAACGACAATCTATTGCTCAGCGATCAAGCGCGCGCCGATTCGATTCCTGGACTTGAGATTCTCGCCGACGATGTTCGCTGCACGCACGGCAGCACGTCGGGCAAAGTAGACGAAGAATTGATCTTCTACGCTCAGAGTCGCGGTTTTACTCGCAAAGAAGCGGTCCGGATGATTGTCACCGGATTCTTCCAGCAGATCTTTGATCGCATCAGCATTGAAAGCGTCCGCGAAGCCCTCGGCCAATCCATCGCTCGGCAAGTTCGCGAGTATCGCTAACCCATCGTAATCGTGCTCGCCACGGTCACTGCTTTCTTCCCTCAAATGCTTGAATTAAATCTATGTCTGAGTTTAACGCGGTCTGCAAAACGACTGACATTCCTGCGGATGGCAAACTGAGCCTGGAAGTCGAGGATCGCTTCGTCGTGATCGCCTGCATTGATGGGGATTACTACTGCATCGACGACGTTTGCACGCACGATGGTGGTACGTTGGGTGATGGCGAAATCGATGGCCACTGTCTCGTTTGCCCACGCCATGGGGCAAAATTCGATGTCCGCAACGGCGACGCGGTCACGATGCCCGCTACCGAGCCCACCGCCAGTCATGAAGTGCGTGTCGATGGCGACCAAATTTTCGTGCGGCTAAGCTAGCAGGGGAGTTGGACAGCGCCACTTAGAGACTGATTTAGTTGCAAAGTCGCTGGAGTACAGCCTTTAGGCGATTTTGTATTTCGCATGCTGCAAAAGCGGCTAGAGCCGGCTTTAAGACCGTCCCTTTCATTCTCTTAACGCGGTCGGGAGAGCGAGGCTCCTGCCGAGCTTTTGGGGGCTGTCGCTAGCATTGAGTTTGGTCTTTAGTCGTGGCTATGCAGTTGTGTATGGTGGTCTATCACAACCACAGCTTTACCATTCGCTCGACGGTTTCCGATATGGCCGATTTCAAGACTCATATGAGCGTCAGCACAGCAGCTGGCGTGCTATATGCCATTGCAGGCTCTCAATCCGGCATGCCGCTGACGACCTGTTTGTTGGCAGGCGGCTTGTGCAGTGTCAGCGGCATGTTGCCAGATCTTGACAGCGAATCGGGCCGGCCGCTCCGCGAAGCAAGCACGTTAGCCGCCGCGCTTGTGCCGATGCTTATGGTCGATCGCTTTCAACGGATGGGCCTGAATCACGAGCCGATGGTGTTGGCGGCAGCACTGGTTTACATCACGATCCGATTTGTAGTGACGGAAGTCTTTCGTCGCTTTACGGTCCATCGCGGCATGTGGCATAGTTTACCGGCAGCGGCCATCGTTGGCATGGTCTCGTTCCTGGTGATGTCCTCGGAGGATATTTCGCTGCGCATGTTCAAGACCATGGCGGTCGTGCTTGGGTTCGTAAGCCACTTAGTACTCGACGAGATTTGGTCGGTTGATTTTCGCAAGGGCCAATACCAATTCAAATCGTCCTACGGCACCGCCTTGAAACTCTGGGGTAATAGTGCATGGGCCAACTACGCAACGTACTTCAAGGTTGCCATCCTGGGCTTTCTGGTTTACCAAGATCACGGCTTCATGGAAAGGTTCGGCATTCAGCATTCAGACGTCCCCCATACCGCCAAAGAACTGCTCAGCATTCTTTTGGAGCGTGGCGAGCAGTGGGTGCGATAGTCGCGCGCCTTCTCATACTTACTCTGCGCCGCCCTGCCCTGTCCCGCTTGGCTTATGGCGACATCTACCAATTTTGAGCGTGCGATCGAATTCCCATGGATCATCATCCAGCTGAAAGCCGTTACGACCTTTTTCAACGTCATTGGCGAAAGAAAGAGCATCGTCACCTAGAGCCGGGAGCGATGCCATTAAGGCTGGCAAATCCTTGACCGCAAATGGTTTTTTCTTGGGAACTACCTCGGCAATAGCCGTTGATCCATCCGCAATCTCCACTGTTACTTGATCGCGAGCTACATGGCGAATCAAGCTGACCCAGTCGATTTTCGAGTTCGAGATTTCGTGTTTTTCCATCTATGTCATCCTCGTTTGCGGAATACGCGCTGGGATACCACAAGTTCTAGAAATCGGCAGCCTCAA